>JBMFWV010000013.1:0-53768 GCA_049964915.1 Rhizomicrobium sp. | reverse complement strand
TCGCGTGTTTTTCCGTGTTCTTTGGACGTATCGTAATCATGCTTTTTCAACTCGGTCTAGGCATTTTGGTACATGACCGTGGCTTACACGCAACTTTTCGGCAAGCTCTGATCTTTCCAGGGCATCACAATGCAAGGCAATTGCTCGAAGCGCCAGCCAATCGGCCCTGACGGCGGCGCGATATGCGGCGAATTGTTTCACCTTCCACCTCACCTGCATTTTCACGTAGCAAACAGCCGGTCAATGGGCTTGACCCCGGGTGTCACGCGAATGCGACAGATCATTATCGGCGCCGTAAGGCGCGTTATCAGACTGCAATAAACGGCAGATTGACGGAATTGGGCTAGAGGGGCTACCGTTCAACTTCGCGCGAGGTTCCCCACAAGGGGCGACCGCTTGGTCGCAGGGAACGCGGTGAGGTCTGCCTGTGCGGTGTGCAGTATGACCAATTCCGCGGCTGTCCCCGCAACTGTTACCGGTAGCGCCCGTCTAAAGGCCACTGCCGCGGCATCTTCGCCGCAGCGGGAAGGCAGACGGTGCGTGTCTGACCCGGGAGCCAGGAGACCTGCCTCGTGCTGTCGTCGTGTGGCCGGTCGGGGTGTGCCGGAAACCGCGGAGATCACCGCCGAGACGACAGGCACGGAGTCGATGCGGCGGGGAATCGGAGTGATTCGCACATAATGAGGGTGAAGGCCGCAAACGGCTCCTGAATTGTTTCAGGAGACATGCATGCAACGTTTTTGTTGGCCCATTTTGCTGGCCACCACACTGGTGGCCGGTACAGTGGCTCATGCCAGTTCGCTGGAGACGGTCGTCGTCACCGCCACCCGCGCGCCGGAGCCCATTGCGGCAACCGGCGAATCCATATCGGTCATCACGGCTCAGCAACTTGAGAACCTGCAGGTCGTGACCGTGAGCAACGCTCTGGCCCGCCTCCCCGGCGCCACCGTAGTGCGCGACGGCGGCATTGGTCAGGTGACCACCCTGTCGCTGCGCGGTGCCGAAGCCGGCCAGACCTTGATGCTGATTGACGGCGTGCGCATCAACGATCCTTCCACCGTGGATGGTCAGGCCCTCCTCGGTGATCTTCTCGTCAACAACATTTCCCGCGTCGAGGTACTGCGCGGCCCACAATCTGCGCTCTATGGCAGCGCCGCGATCGGCGGCGTCGTCGACATCTTCACCCACCGTGGCGGGCCGGCTCCACTGCGCTACACGCTATCCGCCCAAGCCGGCAGCTTTGCCACCTATCAGCTCGCTGCCAATGGCTATGGCCATGTCGGTCAGTTCGATTACGGCGCAGGCATTCAGTATCTGCAAACCAACGGCATCTCGGCGGCCGATGCACGCTATGGCAACAGGGAGCCTGACGGTACGCATAATCTCTCTGCCACCCTCAACACACGTTACCACATCACCCCAAACCTCAGTTTTGATCTGCGCGGTTATGCGATTTCCGCCCGCACCCAGTTCGACGACAATTATGCACCGGTAACATTCCGCGTCGCCGATTCGCCGGTATACAATCGCGATACTCTTTTGGTCGGCTATGCCGGGCTGAACTGGGCATTGTGGCATGGGCATTTGAAAAACCGCTTCGCGGTTACTGAAACCGCCAGCCGCCGCACAACGTTCGATTCGCCGTTCTATCTGCCGCTCATCGAGGACTATGCCTACCGGGGCAGGATCGAACGTTTTTCCTATCAGGGAACCGCACAGCTCACGCACACAAGCCAGCTCATATTCGGCGCGGTCAATGAACGCACCACCCTCGTTTCGGAAATCGCAGGCTATGCTGATGCCACAGGTCAACAGTCGACCCAGGGCTATTACATCGAGGGTCTCAGCCAAGTTATGAAGGGCTTGACGCTCTCCGCAGGTGCGCGCCTCGAGAACAACACACTCTACGGCACACACACCTCCTATAAGGCAACTGCGGCCTATACGCCCGACGGCGGGCAGACCTTGCTGCACGCCAATTATGCCACCGGCTTTAAGGCCCCATCGCTCTACGAACAGTTCTCGGTATACTCGAACCCGCTTGCACACCTGTCACCGGAGGTCGCTGATGGCTGGGAAGCCGGCATCGACGAAAACTTGTTCGCGAACCACATCCTCGCCTCACTGACCTGGTTCGACCGCACAACGCGCAATCTTATCGATTTCTTTTCCTGTTACGGCTTCACCAGCCAGGCCTGCAGTCTGCGAAGCAATGCAGGCGGTTATTATTATAATATCGGACGGGCCGAGGCGAGCGGGGTGGAAGCTGGCCTGGAGGGAACGATTACCCCGACCGTGCACGTCGACCTCAACTACACCTATCTGAACGCTGTCGATCTTTTGACCCGCACCGAACTCGCCCGCCGTCCTCATGATGAAGCCAATGCGACATTGAGCTGGCGCCCCACAGCGCTGTGGTATCTTGCCACCAGCGTGCATATGGTGGGACCAAGTTTCGACAGCGCCAATGATGTGCACCATCTGGGCGGCTATGCGACCGCTGATCTGTTCGTGGCACGGCGCATCAGCTCCCATCTCAAGCTCTATGGCCGTATCACCAACGTGCTCGATCATCATTACGAGCCCGCATTCGGCTATGGCGCACCTGGGCGCGCCTTCTATGCAGGCATTCGCTGGAACGGTTGAGCTCTGGCGCCGGGCAGGCTCAGCCTGCCCGGCGCATCAGCGCGGGGTTTTTGCTGAAGATGCCACGCGGCGCCCCTGCTACTGGCAGATAGAGACGGGCATCCACCGGGGTTTCACTTGTCCCCAGAATGAGCCAGCCATCGCTGGCAAGAACCCCCGACAGCCGCGCCAGGGTTTCCAGACGGATGTCCGGCGCAAAATAAAGAAGCGCATTGCGGCAAAGAATAAGATCAAGATCGCCAAGCCAGCCAAGGCTGTCGAGAAGATTGAAACAATGAACCCGCAGACGACGGCGCAATCCGTCAACCATGTGCCAACGCCCGCTTTCGCTCGGCACACAATAGCGCCAGCGCAACGAGGACGGCAGTCCGCGCACCAGCTCATACTCGCTGTAAGCGCCCTCGGTAATGCGCATCACCGCATCGCGGCTGAAATCACTGACAAAGAGATCAACCTTCCAGCCCTCGGCAAATAGACCGGCATCGTCGAGCAGCATGGCCAAGGAATAGGCCTCCTGACCGGTCGAAGCGGCTGCACACCAGATGCGCAGACGCCGGGGAACCAGGCGCGCCGCCATCAGCTGGGGCAGAACGGTGTTGCGCAAAAATTCAAATACCGGCGGATCACGGAAGAACGAGGTTTCGTGGGTCGCCATCGCCTCAACCACCGCACGGGATAATTCCTCGGGCTCATCTTCCAGTTCGTCCAGAAGGGCGCCCAGCTCGCGAAAGCCAAAGCGGGCTGCCACCGGCTGCAACTTCGAGGCGATGCGCTCGCCGTGATCATCGGTCAGACGCAGCCCGCTCCGGCGCCGAACAAGATCGGCGAGATGATAAAACTGTGCGGGCGCGAAGGAGGACGTGGACACAGATTGTCCTAACCCAGGCCGGCGCTGTTCAGCCGCTCGTGCAGCGACGGCGCATCATAAGGTTTTAGCAGATAGTCATTGGCACCGCAGACAAGGGCCTCCTGGATACGGCCGACATCATTCTCGGTAGTGCAATAAAGGACGAACGGCCGACTACCATCGGGCTCGCGACGCAGACCGCGCAGAAACTCAAGAACATTGGTGCCAGGGATATTCCAGTCCAGTAGCACAAGATCGGGCATGCGGGCCCGACAGGCCTGCAAAGCCTGGGTGCCGTCTTCGGCCTCCTCGCTCTCAAAGGCAAACTCGGCCAGGATGGTGGCCGCGACCTTGCGAATGACGCGGCTGTCATCGACGACCAGACAATGTTTCACGGCAATGCCCTCTGGGGCCCCTCGTTGGCGCGCACCACTGCCAAGCCTAGCCGAGGGCTGTAAACAGCCTCTAAATCTCCGGCTTAACTTTGCACCGTTCCGCCGTCGCAGCGGATCTCCGCCTCGCCCTCCGCCACGCGCAGGACCAGAGTAGTCCCAAGCGAATCAGCCAGCCGATAGGACAGGAATGCCTGGATCGAGCGACCGTCCAGCTCGGCGAGGTGCTCGCCGCGTACCACCCGCTCGATATCCGCGCTCAAGCGGGCATTCTGTCCCTGCGCATGCACGCGAAAGGAAGGCGCGGCGGGATCCGAGGCGGTCTCAACCGTGATCCGGCCGCCGCGCGGCAGGCAATCGCTCGCCAACAGCGTGGCGTTCATCAACAGCTTGGCCCAATCCTTGGGCCAGTTGAGGGGGGCTGCCCGCCAGTCAACGCTGATTTTGCCCCCATCGACGAGCCCCTGCACAACACGGCCGACCTGGGAGAGATCCAGATGTGCCCCGACCGAACCTGCCGCACCAAAGGCCAGACGGGCAAATTGCAGACGCGCGGCCGCCTGACTGGCCGAGGACGCCACCAGCTTGAGCGCATCAGCACGCATCGTTGCATCGCGCTCGTCTTCCAGCACTTCGAGCCCGTTCACCACCGCTCCCACAGGGCTGACGAGATCATGGCAGACACGGCTCACGAGAAGCGCCGCAAATTCGATGTCGGTCATGATGCTCTCCGGTGAGAATTATGGCGTTATGGTGTGTAAGCGATAAATGTGACCGTCCCCGCTTAAGGAACGATTAATAGCCCTGCGCAATGTCGACGCGATGCGGCGCAGGTTCACCGCGCTCGATGGCGCCAATGCCCTCGCTGATGGCCCTGGCTGCAGCACGCGGATCTGTGATCGCAGCGACGTGTGGGGTCACGGTGATCTTGGGGTGGTTCCACAACACCGAATCTGCCGGCAATGGCTCGTGCTGAAAAACATCGAGCGTCGCACCCGCCAGATGTCCCCGGTCGATGGCCTCAACCAGATCCGCCTCAATAAGATGGCCACCCCGCGCAGCATTGATCACAAAGGCGCCCCTGGGCACGAGCGCAAACGTCTTGGCATTGAGAATGCCCTGGGTCGCAGAGGTCAAAGGCAAAAGACAGATAAGAATATCGCTGCGGGCCAAAAACGGCGCCAGTTCACCTGCGCCGGCAAAACTCTCGACCCCGCTGACAGCCTTGCGCGAACGAGACCAGCCGGTCACGGGAAAATCCAGATCGCGCAGGCGTTCGGCGCACATCGTGCCGATCTCACCCATCCCCAAAATGCCAATGCGCGTGTCCTCGGTGCGCCGGAGCAGAGGTCGCTGGCGCCATTTGTTCATCGCCTGCGCGGCATCAAAGTAGCGCTGGCCACGGTGAAAAATGAGGACATGCAGGACCACATATTGTGCCAATTCGCGGCTCAAGCTGCGGTCGACAAAGCGCATCAGTGGCAGGTCGCGCGGAAAATCGGGGTCGGCGAGAATGCCGTCTACGCCCGCCCCCAGGCAAAATACGGCCTTCAAGTTGGATAGCGAGGCCAAAAGGCCTTTGCGCGGGCGAAAGGTGATCAAGTAGTCGATGCGGCTTGCCTCGGCTGCAGCGTCATCCTGACCGAGGAGGCGTGCATGGGGCAAATACTCGGACAGCGGACCAGCCCAATGACCGGACCAGCCCGACGGAACATCCAACAAGAGTGTGACGGGCTCGGCCATGCGCCAGACTCTCCGCAAAGCCCATGTCAATCAAGCTTAAATAAGCCAGCTGCTGCCGGGGCCTGTCATCAGGCCCCGGCAGCGGCCCATCAGTGTGCCTTGGCGGCAGGCGCCTTGGCAGCCGGCTTCGCGCCCGCCTTGGTGCTGGTAGTGGCGGCCGGCAAGGGATAGGGGGTGTCAGACCAGGTCCGGATATACTTGATCACATCAAGCCGGTCCTGGCGCTTCGGATAGCCAGGGAAGCCCATCTTGGTGCCCGGGATGTATTCCTGCGGATTGCGCAGGAAATGAAAGAGCTCGGCATAGGTCCAGGTGCCGCCCTTGGCTTTCATGGCCGAGGAGAAGGCATAATTGTTGCGGTCTACGCCGCGCTTGTTGCCGAGGATATCCCACAGATTGGGGCCAATCTTGTTGGGACCGCCCTTGGTCCAATCGTGACAGACCGCGCAGGCCTGGGCGAGCTGCTTTCCCTCTTTAAGACTTGCCGCAGGTATTGCGGTCGCAAAATCGGGCAAGGGCTGGGCCTTCGGCATGGCCTTGGCCTTGGTCCTGGTCGCCGCAACCTTAACTCCCGGCACGATATAGCCCGGCTTGGCCGGCTGAGGCACCTGGTAGACCGCATGGGCAACCATGCCTAAGACTATGACAAAGATCAGCGTACCGAGGATGGCCCCTGCGATCTTGTTCCACTCCCAGGAATTCATGTCGTCGCGCTCCATTTCAAAACGGCAGACGCCGTGTTACGGCCGTCTTCAGCGAAAGAGATGACGCTTGGCCCATTGCACCACCCCCCGTAGGCCGCTCGGACATTACCCGGGCATAGGAGTAGGTCAGTGCGGCGAAGCGTCGCAAGTCAAGGCTAAGATACAGCAAAAGCGTGCGTAAGAGGCCCCCCGCATGAACCCGCTCATTGTGATCCCGGCACGGATGGCGTCTACGCGCCTGCCCGGCAAACCCCTGGCCGATATCGGCGGAACGCCGATGATCGTGCGCGTCTGGCGCCAGGCGATGGTCGCGGCGATAGGACCGGTCGTGGTCGCCGCCGCCGAGCGCGAAATCGCCGCCGCGGTGAGCGCGGCCGGTGGCCGCTGCGTGCTCACGGCCCCTGAGCTCGCCTCCGGTACCGATCGCGTCCACGCCGCCGTCTGCGAGATCGATCCGGAGGGACACCACGATGTCGTGGTCAATCTCCAGGGCGATCTGCCGACCCTGGATCCTGCCCATATCCGCGCTGTGCTCGAGCCTTTGGCGCCAACCGGAGCGGATATCGCGACCCTTGCCGCGGAAATCGAGGATGAGGCTGAGGCTGATAACCCGGCTGTGGTCAAGCCCGTGATCGTGTGGGATGCCACTGGCCTGCGCGGCCGGGCGATCTACTTCTCCCGTGCGCGCGTGCCGTATGGCGAAGGTCCCTACTATCACCATATTGGCCTCTACGCGTTCCGCCGGCCAGCGCTGTCACGTTTTGTGGCCCTGCCTCCCTCGCCTCTCGAACAGCGTGAAAAACTCGAACAGCTGCGCGCGCTCGAAGCTGGCATGCATATCGCCATTGCCCGCGTGGACAGCGTGCCTCTGAGCGTTGATACTGAGGCCGATCTTGCGAAAGTGCGAACTCACTTCAGCCGCCCATGACCCAAACCATTCTAAGCCGGGCCCGCCGCGTGGCCTTCCAGGGCGAGCCTGGTGCCTATGCCAATCTTGCCGCCCGCGAAGCCCTGCCACAGTGCGAATGCGTGCCGATGCCAACCTTCGACGCGGCACTCGATGCCGTGCGCGACGGCGTCACCGATCTGGCCATCATCCCGATCGAGAATTCCCTGCATGGCCGTATCGCTGACATCCACCATCTATTGCCGGAAGCCGGCCTCTACATCGTCGGCGAGCACTTTCATCGCGTGCGCCACCAGTTGCTGGCGATCAAAGGAGCGACCATTGACGGGCTGAAAACCGTCCTCAGCCAGGGACCGGCACTTGGTCAATGCCGGCGCATTATCCGCGAACTCAAACTTTCAGCCCAGAACTGGCATGATACCGCGGGATCCGCACGCCATGTGGCCGAACTCAAGGACCCCAGTGTTGCGGCCATCGCCTCGTCGCTGGCCGCCGAATTCTACGGCCTTGAAATCCTCAAGCCTGACATCGAAGATGCCGGCCACAACATGACGCGCTTTCTCATCATGGCGCGCGAAGCCGACCATGCCCCGCATGACGGCCGCGCCGTGGTCACAACCTTCATCTTCCGCGTCCGCAACGTGCCCGCCGCGCTCTACAAGGCCATGGGCGGCTTTGCCACCAATGGCGTCAACCTGACCAAGCTTGAGAGCTACCAGCTCGGTGGTTCCTTCAACGCGACACAGTTCTATGTCGATATCGAGGGGCACCCGGAAGACCGCCTGGTACGCCTTGCCCTTGAAGAACTGCAGTTCTTTTCCACCCGGCTGACCATCCTTGGCGTCTATCACGCCAGCGACTTTCGCAAAGTGATGCCGACCGACTAATCGTTCAGTCTGGCGCACTGTCCTTGGGCAGACTTCGCCGCAGAGTAAATGGGTCAAACCCGCATTGGGCCAGTGCCACCCAGGCCAACGCGCCCAGATGCGGCAGATGAAAGTACACCCGCGACTTGGACGGATCGGTGGAAAGACCAAAGCCGGTTACAAGGGAGCCGCGCGCGGTTGCGTAGTAGCTCCCGTCGGGAGCGCGAGCTCTGGCAAGCACACGCAGCAAGGCAAGAGCCCGCGCCTGTTGCCCCGAAAGCCGACGATATAGCGCAAGCTGCGCCGTTCCCTCCGTCCACACACCCTCGGCCGCAACGCTGTAAGTGATCCCCCCGTCATCTCGCAGGCGACGCAAAATCCCGCGCAGTTTCGGCCCATAGTGATGCGCGAAGCCGCCGATTGCCAGAAGCGGAAACAGCTGCGCATCGGTGGCCACAAGATGGTCAAGCTCATGGGCATGCAGCCCCGTGCCGGCGGCAAAGCAGCCGCAGCGAGCCTGCCACATCGCCTGCACAAAGTGGCGTGCACGGAGCGCCCAATGCTGCCAGCCGGCCGCGCCGGCCGCCGCCGCAAGACGCTGATAGGCCGCTGTCAGATCCGCGTTGTGTTCGGTCGATTTCCAGGTGTTGATCTGTGGATTGGGTTCATCACCGAAGGTGCCACCCCTGAAGCCAGCCGGCGCATCGGTACCATAGGAATGGGTGAGGTAGCGCCCTAGACGTATGGCACCAGCAAGATATCTGCGACCAAGACCTGCCCGATAGCAGGCCACGAGCGCGAGCATGGCGAAGGCCTGATTGCCGCTATCACTTCCCACCTGATAGGCGTCCTCCACCCATCTTTGTTCCTTCCCATCCCACCAACCCGGCAGCTTGACCGGGACTTCGCGCACGGGTCCGGCGACATAGGCATTGCGCAGCCGCCCATCATGCCAGAAGCGATCATGCGCCTGGGCGATCAGAATGGCCGCACCAATGCGCCCGGCCAGACCAGGCTGTCCGCAGCCGATGAGTGCAAGTGCAGCGATCGCATTGTCATAGAGATAGGCCGTATTCTTGAGCTGGACTGCGGTAGCTGTGGGATAGCTCGCAAGAAATACTGGACCAGGCTTCTGCTCTGCCATCATCCTTGTGAGCGCCATGCAGGCCGGCGGTGTGGCACCAAAGGCAGCCAGAGGCCCAAGCGCGATCAGCGCAGCAAACCCGCAGGCAAGTTTGCGCCAGACCCATCCTCTCGCTGCTTCTGCCTGATCTGCCATCACCATGCCCCACATTTACCGCACCGAGCGGACGCGCCGGCGGCAAACTGTCTAAGCTGCCAAACCGTCAATCAACGCCTGATAGCGCTGGCGGTCTGCTTCGCGAAAACAGCAGAACACCACGCGCACGGGCAGTTCATGCGCCCGCAGCGCTGACACCACCGCAGCAAAGGCAATCTGTGCCGCGTGCGCGGCAGGCCAGCCGTAAATCCCGGTGCCCAAGGCCGGAAACGCGACCTCTTCAAGCCGATATTCTCGCGCCCGCGCGAGGGCGTTGTGATAGCAATTGGCCAATAGCAGATCATCTGCGGGGCGCGCCGCATAAATGGGCGCTGCGGTGTGAATCACATAGCGTGCCGCCAGCCTGAAACCCGGGGTGATCACTGCGGAAGGCGTGGGACAGCCGCCGATGGCCGCTGTGGCACGGGTGAGTTCAGGCCCCGCCGCCCGCCTGATCGCACCATCCACACCTGCCCCAGGCGCCAGCGCTTCATTGGCCGCGTTGACGATCGCATCCACGTCCAGGCCCGAGATGTCGGCAGTGATCGCGCGCAGGCGCTGCGCCAGACCCATCAGCTGGCAAAGGCCCAATCGCGCAACAGATGATGCGCAATAGCCATCGGCGGCGGCAGAAACAGTCCCTCGCGCCGGCCGCCACTGAGCAGTGCACGCACCTCTTCGCGCTCCAGCCAGCGTGCTTCGGCCAGTTCGTCGTCACCAAGGCAGATCTCTTCGCTCTGGGCCTCGGCAAGACAGCCGATCATCAGCGACGACGGAAACGCCCAGGGCTGACAGGCATGATAGCGCACCTTTCCCACCTGGATCCCCGCCTCCTCGAAGATTTCACGACGAACACCTTCCTCAATGGTCTCGCCCGGCTCGAGAAATCCCGCCAGCGCCGAAAACATGCCCGGCGGGAACTGACGGCCACGCCCAACCAGACAGCGCTCGCCAAGACTGGCCAGCATGATCACCACCGGATCGGTGCGCGGAAAATGATCGGCATTGCATTGGCCGCAGCGGCGACGCCAGCCGCCATCCACCAGTTTGGTCGGAGCCCCGCAGCGCGCACAAAAGCCATGACGCTGGTGCCAGTCGATCATGGCTTTGGCGGTACCACAGATCGCAAGCTCCTCAGGCGGAAGCTCACCGCGCAGCGCCAGTGCACGCAGCTCGACAAATTCGCCCAGCCCAGCCAGAGGACCCTGTTCCTGCGGGTCCTGCGCAGCCGAAACGTCGAGGGCAAAAAGCGGGATCTGGCCATCGAGACCCAGAAACACCCACGGCGCCTCGGGCCCAGCCAGATCCTGCGCCACCCTTGGAATGACAAAGCCGGCCTGTTGCGGGCCCCGCGAGGCCCCCACGACGAGCGGCCGCAACTGCCAGAGCGGCAATACGCGAGCCCCCGGATGGGCCCACTGCTCGGCCAGCCAGGCCGGGTCCGCGCGCCGGAGGCTGACCCGGTCAAGGGTGTTTCCAGAAAAGGCAATCATGGGGATAGTCCTCATGTGACAGTGCTGAGCGTCGCATTCGCCCGCGTCCCATGCTAGTGGCAGCCCCATGATGGCAGTTCTGATCCTCATTTTCTCCGGCCTCACGCTTCTCGCCGCGGGCTTTGTCGTCGTTCCTATCCTCTTGCGTTCAGCTGACAGCTGGGCACGACGGGGAATTCTAGCCGCCAGCGCCGCCCTGCTGGTCATCGGCTTTGGCATCGGCACCTACCTGCTGCTGGGCTCACCCAAACTGGCCTTGCGCAGCCTGACCGGGCCCTCTGATCATGATCTGCCCGGCCTCGTGGCCGAACTGGTGGGACGGGTGCAAAGCCATCCCAAGGACGAAATGGCCTGGGAACTTCTGGGCCGCGGCTATCTCAGCCTCGGCGATGCGGATGAAGCCGCCGGCGCCTTCCGCCATGCTGCTGCGCTTGCCAGCCCCGCTCGCGCGCCCACAGTGCTGACCTCCTATGCGGAAGCTCTTACCCTTGCCAATTCGGGTATTGTGCCTGACATCGCGCTGCCACCACTGCGGACGGCGCTGCGGCTCGATCCTCATAATCCGGCCGCCAGCTACTATCTCGGCCTGGCCTATGCCGACCGCCGAGAGACCGCCAAGGCGATCGCCATCTGGCAACAACTGGCCGACGAAACCCCCGACAATGCGCCCTATAAGTCGATGCTGATCGACCGCATCGCCACACTGAAAGCCAGCGAAGTTGCCTCCGGGTCCGCTGCCGCGCCCAATGTCGCGGCCATGGTGGCCAAACTGGCGGCGTCGCTGAAGGCCAGCCCCAACAACCCGGATGGCTGGAAGCGTCTGATTCGCGCCTATTCCGTCCTTGGACAGAGTGCCAAGGCCAAGGCGGCGCTGGCCTCAGCGCGGATTGCGCTCAAGACCAATCCCGCTGCGCTCGCCGCGATCGAGGCGGAAGCAAAATCACTTGGCGTGGAAAGCTGATCAGGAGCCGGCCATGCGGCCTTGCCAGATCGGCCAGCAGGAGAGGCGTCCGGAGGCCTTGAGCGCATCGTAAAGCTTGATTTGCGCGGCTGCGGCGTCAGCACCCTGTTCGCTGGTTGTATAATTCTTGCCATCGGCGCACCACACATAGAACTGGTGCCGCCCCGGGGCGTCGTAGTCGCTGCGATCGCTTGCCGACATCGTCTCGGCCACCGCAATGCCAGCGATCGCGGCCAATACCACGGCGACTGTGGCAGCCATCACCCGACGCATTCATGCTCTCCTATCGCCCGGGAAAGAAGGCTAGCCTCAGAACCACCCGATGTCACCCTGGTTGCGTAAATTTCCCTTAAGACTGAGGCAACTACTCACCCACCGAGGCGCTCGCCGGCTACACCGGCGTCGGCCAGCATGAGCTCGATGGCCACCGCCGCGGCCTCTACTGCCGCAAGGTTCCGTCCACGGGCCACAAGCTGCACCCCGTAGCCATCCTCACGGAAATAGGGGTAGCTGCCAATGACCACGTCTTTGTGATCGCCTTGCAGGGCACGCAGCGCATCGGCGATGCGCCCCTCCCCAACGCTGGCGCGGATGGTCACCGCACGCACCAAACTGCCCCGCCGCAGCCGCGGTGCCACATCCTCGAGCATGGCGCGAAAGACCATGGGAACTCCAGCCATCACGAAGACATTGGCGAGCTGAAAACCTGGCGCCACCGAGACCGAATTGCGGATCAGGAGAGCCCCTTCAGGTATGCGCGCCATGCGCTGGCGGGCCGGAGTGAATTCACCCGGCGCATAGCGCCCGGCTAGCTGAGCAAAAGCCTCGGGGTGAACGCCGACCGGGGTGGAGAAGGCCTTGGCTACCGCATCGGTGGTGATGTCGTCATGGGTGGGACCGATGCCGCCAGAGGTAAAAACATAATCATACCGGGCCCGCAGCGCCGTGATGGCCGCCACGATCCCGGCCTCGTCATCTGCAACGATGCGTCCTTCGCGCAGATCGATCCCCAGAGCCGACAGGAACTTGGCAAGATAGGCAAAATTGCTGTCCTGGGTGCGTCCAGAGAGGATTTCATCTCCGATCACCAGCATCGCGGCGGTGGGAACTGTGCTCTGTTCCGGCTCAGACATGATTTTACAGGTTCCATCCTTTGGGCCCGACGGGCTGTCCCTCAGCTCCGGGGGGGGTGTTAAACCCCGCCAATGGCGATTATGTTGTAATTGTTCCAGTACACGTGCTGCCCTGCAAAGCCAAAGGATCCGCATGGCCTCCGAAATGCTTAGCCCTGATGTCTTTGAAGCCGCAAGGCGCTCGGCGCTCGCGGTGACGGTTCATGATGCCGGAAGCTTTGAAGGCATGCGCCAAGCCGGACGGCTTGCCGCCGAAGTGCTCGATCTTCTGGTTCCCGCGGTTCAGCCCGGGGTGACCACCGCCGCGCTCGACAAGCTGGCCTTCGAATATGTCTGCGATCATGGTGTGCTGCCGGCCTGCCTGGGCTATCGCGGCTATCGTCACACCCTGTGCACCTCGATCAATCACGTCGTCTGCCACGGCATCCCCAACGACAAGCCCCTGCGCGAAGGCGACATCGTCAACATTGACGTGACCGTGATTAAGGATGGCTGGCATGGCGACACCAGCCGCATGTATCCTGTCGGCGAAGTCAAGCGCAAAGCCATGCGCCTGATCGATGTGACCTATGAGGCCATGATGCGCGGCATTGCCGTTGTGCGCCCCGGCGCCACCACCGGTGATATCGGTCATGTCATCCAGAGCTACGCAGAAGGCGAAGAGCATTGCGCGGTGGTGCGCGATTTCTGCGGCCATGGTCTGGGTAAGGTTTTTCATGCCCTGCCCAACATCGTCCATTACGGCAAGCCGGGTTATGGCATCGGTCTTAAGCCCGGCATGTTCTTCACCATCGAGCCAATGATCAATCTGGGCAATTACGGTGTCAAAGTGCTGAACGATGGCTGGACCGCGGTGACCCGCGACCGCTCCCTCTCGGCGCAGTTCGAGCACAGTGTGGGTGTCACCGAGAACGGGGTCGAAATTTTCACCAAGTCCCCGAAAGGCCTCGATCGTCCACCCTATTTTTAGGACTGTCCGAACCGGCTGTTGGCACCCAGCCCGGAGCGGGCTTTCGCATCTTTCCATTGGAGGCTAGAACCCCCGCTCCAGGATTCATTTCGGTGCCAGGAGTGCGGACATGCTGAGCGACCCTAAACTATTCAAGACAGACGGCTTCATTGACGGAACATGGTGTGCCGCTGACACCCAGGCCCGCTTCGCAGTCACCAATCCCGCAACCGGCGAAGAGCTGGCCAAGGTGGCCGATTTCGGGACCGCTGAAACCACCCGTGCAGTCATGGCGGCACACCGCGCCTTTGCCTCCTGGCGGGCTCATACTGCCAAGGAGCGCGCCGGCCTCCTGCGCCGATGGTTCGAACTCATCATGGCGGCGCAGGAAGATCTTGCCCGGCTGATGACCGCAGAACAGGGCAAGCCATTGGCCGAAGCCCGCGGCGAAGTCGCCTATGGCGCAGCCTTCATCGAATGGTTCGCCGAAGAGGCAAAACGCGTCTATGGCGATGTCATTCCCGCGCCCAAGCGCGATGGCCGCATCCTCGTCTTCAAGGAACCGATCGGCGTCGTCGGTGCGATCACGCCATGGAATTTTCCCGTCGCCATGATCACCCGCAAGCTTGCTCCAGCACTTGCCGCTGGCTGCACCGCCGTCATCAAGCCGGCAGAAGATACACCGCTGAGTGCGCTCGCTCTCGCCGAGCTGGCGCAGCGTGCAGGACTGCCAGCCGGCGTCTTCAACGTCGTGCCTTCCAATCAGCCCGTGGAAGTCGGCAAAGTCCTGACCGGCCATCCTGCCGTGCGCAAATTTTCCTTCACCGGGTCCACCGAGGTGGGCAAGCTGCTGATGGCCCAATGCGCCACGACCGTCAAGAAAGTCAGCCTTGAACTTGGCGGCAACGCCCCCTTCATCGTTTTCGACGACGCCGATCTCGAGCAGGCAGCGGCGGGCGCCCTGCTCTCCAAATATCGCAACATGGGCCAGACCTGCGTATGCACCAACCGCATCCTGGTGCAGGACGGCATCTATGACGCCTTCGTGGCGAAACTGGTCGAACGGGTCCGCGGTCTCAAGATCGGCGACGGCAGCAAGGACGGCGTCACCCAGGGTCCGCTCATCAACACGGAGGCCCTCAAGAAAGTGGAACGTCTCATCGCAGATGCCACCCAGAAAGGCGCCAGGATCGAACTTGGTGGCCATCGTCATGAGCTCGGCGGCACGTTCTTTGAACCCACCGTGATCAGCGGGGCCACGCCACAGATGGCGGTGTACCGCGAGGAGATCTTTGGCCCGGTCGCCAGCCTGTTCCGCTTCAAGGACGATGATGACGCCATCCGCATGGCCAATGATACCGAATATGGTCTGGCGGCTTATTTCTATTCGCGCGACGTCAAGCGTGTCTTCCGCGTCGCCGAACGTCTCGAATACGGCATCATTGGCGCCAATGAAGGCATCATCTCGACCGAGGTTGCCCCCTTTGGCGGGGTCAAGGAGTCCGGCATTGGCCGCGAAGGCTCCAAATACGGCATCGAGGATTATCTCGAAATCAAATATGTGGCGCTTGGCGGGATCTGATCCCGTCGACTGAAGTCTGGAGTTCGCACATGATCCCGCGCTATGCCCGCGCCGAAATGACCTCAATCTGGTCGCCAGTAGAAAAATTCCGTATCTGGTTTGATATTGAAGCCCACGCCGCTGATGCGCAGGCTGAACTCGGCATCATCCCCAAAGAAGCTGCGCAGAAGGTGTGGGAGAAAGGCCGTGGTGCAGTATTCGATGTCGATCGCATCGATGCGATCGAGCGCGAGGTCAAGCATGATGTCATCGCCTTCCTCACACATCTGTCGGAAATCGTAGGTCCCGAAGCGCGCTTCGTGCACCAGGGCATGACCTCCTCGGACGTACTGGACACCTGTCTCTCGGTGCAGCTCACACGTGCCGCAGACATCCTCATCGCCGACACGGATCTGCTGCTCGCAGCGCTCAAAACACGCGCCTTTGAGTTCAAGCACAGTGTCACCATCGGCCGCAGCCATGGCATTCATGCCGAACCCACTACTTTTGGCCTCAAGCTTGCGGGCTTTTATGCCGAGTTCGCGCGAGCCCGGGCACGGCTGTGCGCGGCGCGCGAAGAGATCAGAGTATGTGCGATTTCCGGCGCAGTTGGCACCTTCGCCAACATCGATCCGCGCGTCGAAGCCCATGTCGCAACCAGGATGGATCTGAAGATCGAACCCGTATCCTCCCAGGTGATCCCACGCGACCGCCATGCCGCGTTCTTTGCCGCACTGGGCGTGGTTGCCGCCTCGATCGAAAGGCTGGCGGTCGAGATCCGTCACCTGCAGCGGACCGAAGTGCTGGAAGCGGAGGAATATTTTTCGGAAGGACAGAAGGGTTCGAGCGCCATGCCCCACAAGCGCAACCCGGTACTGACCGAAAACCTGACCGGTCTTGCCCGCATGGTACGGGCCTATGTCACACCGGCCCTCGAGAATGTCGCGCTCTGGCATGAGCGCGACATCTCCCATTCTTCCGTCGAACGCTATATCGGCCCGGATGCCACGATCACCCTCGACTTCGCACTCGTGCGTGCAGCCAGTGTCATCGAAAAGCTTCGGGTCTATCCTGAGCGCATGCGGCAGAATCTCGAGAACACCCGCGGCCTTGTTCACTCCCAGCGGGTGCTGCTGGCCCTCACCCAGGCCGGCGTCAGCCGCGAAGCGGCCTATCGCCTTGTCCAGCGTAATGCCATGCGCGCCTGGAACGGCGAGGGCTCACTGCTTGATCTTCTCATCGCAGATAAAGAGGTCACCGCTGCCTTGCCGGCCGCTGCGATCTCTCAGTTGTTCGACCTCGACTATCACCTCAAGCATGTCGACACTATCTTTGCTCGGGTGTTCGCGTCATAAGCTCCCAGAAGAGCGCCGTGCACCTCTATTTGTCGCGCCCCACCACTGGCAATGACGATGACAGCCCGCCATCGACCGGCAGCGCCTGGCCATTGACATAGGAGGCCTCGTCGCTGGCCAGGAACAGCGCCGCCGCCGCGATCTCCTCGGGATGGCCGTAGCGGCGCAAGGGATTGAGCTGGCCGATCTTGCCTTCTGTTCCCCGTGCCCGGGCGCGCTCAAAAATGGGCTGCGTCATACCGGTCTCGATGATGCCGGGGCAGATGGCATTGACGCGCACACCGGTTCCGTAGAGGAAATTCGCCGCGGTGGTGACGAGATTGATCACGCCCGCCTTGCTCGCGCTATAAGGGCCCGGGCCGGCACCGGAACGCAAACCCGCCACCGATGCGGTGCAGACGATGGCGCCCTTTTGCGCCGGAACCATGACACGGGCCGCATGCTTGATGGCCAGAAACACGCCGATGAGATTGACCTCGAGGATCTGCATCCAGTCCGCCGCCGTGGCCTCGAAGAAACTCGGGCCGAGGCCACCGGAAATACCGGCATTGGCATAAACGGCGTCAAGGCGACCAAACTCGCGCATCGCCAGATCCACCGCTCCTGCCACATCACTTTCCTTGGCCGCATCCGCCTTGAGGACGATCGCCGCGCCCCCTGCGTCACGAATGGCACGGCCAGTTTCCTCAACACCCTCGGCGCGATCAAAGCAGATGACTGACGCGCCCTCCGCGGCAAAAAGTTTGGCCGCTGCACGGCCAATGCCGCTGCCGGCTCCGGTGACAATGGCGCCCCGCCCTAAAAGACGTTTCATGGGTATCCTCCAATGCTGTGTCCTGCCAATGATGTCACAGATGCGAAGCCCGTCACAACGTGTTCACATAGCGCAGCGGCCGGCCGGCAACGAGACTTTCCGCAGCGCGTAAAATCGCGTCGGTATCGAGACCATAATACGCATATAGCTCATCAATGCGTCCGGACTGGCCAAAATGCTCGACGCCAAGCGACGCCACGCGGTGCCCCAGCACCCCACCGAGCCAGGACAGGCTCGCGGGATGTCCGTCGATCACACTGACGATACCGGCAGTGGCCGGCAGTTCGGCGAGGAGACGTTCGATGTGGGCGCGCGCCTCCCGCTGACCGCGCCGACGTGCCCGCTGTGCCGCCTGCCAGCCCGCATTGAGGCGATCGGCGCTGGTGACCGCGAGCACGGCGACATCACGCCGGTCCTCCGCCAGATAGCCTGCCGCGGCAATCGCTTCGGGCGCCACCACCCCTTGATAGGCAATGCAGACTTCGCAATTGGGCCCCGGCGGGCGCAACCAGTAAGCACCATCAATGATCGCCGCCTCAATTCCGCGCAAGGGGCGCAGGGGCTGGGTGAGCGGACGCGTGGACAGGCGCAAATAGACCGAGCCACCGGTCTCATCGCGTAACCAGCTGTTCTCATCCGCCTCACCGTCACGCTGCAGATAGTCAAATGACCATTTCAGGATCTCAGCCAATTCATCGACAAAGGCCGGCTCGAAACTTGCCAGGCCATCCTGCGCCATGCCGATCAGCGGTGTTGCGATCGACTGATGGGCTCCGCCTTCCGGCGCCAGCGTAATGCCAGAAGGAGTTGCCACCAATATGAAGCGCGCATTCTGGTAGCAGGCGTAATTGAGGGCATCGAGACCGCGTGCGATAAAGGGATCATAAAGCGTTCCGATGGGGATCAAGCGCTCGCCGAACAGGCTGTGTGACAGCCCCAGCGCCGCCAGCGCGATGAAGAGATTGTTCTCGGCGATGCCGAGCTCAAGATGCTGCCCCTTGGGCGACATCGTCCAGCGATAGGTCGAGGCGATCTTCTCTTCTTTGAAGCGATCCTCTGCCGTCGCCGGATCATAGACGCCCCGTCGGTTGACCCAGCCACCAAGATTGGTGGACACGGTGACGTCCGGCGAGGTGGTCACGATCCGCTCCACAAAGTCGTTCTGCTGGCGGGCAAGATCGAAGAGGATTCGCCCGAAGCCCTCCTGGGTCGACATCTCTCCTGCTTTGGGCAACTCAAGCTGCGCGGGCACCTCGATGCGGGCGGCAGAAAACCGACGGCGTCCCTCCTTCACGAAGGGAACCTCTGTCAGAAACTGCGCATACTCCGCCTGCGATCGCGGCAAACCTTCAAATAGATCCCATTCATGCGCGGGACGGATCTGCATCTTCTGGCGCAAGATTTCCATCTGCGCTGGGGTCATCAGTCCGGCGTGGTTATCCTTGTGTCCTGCCAGGGGCGTGCCATAACCCTTGATCGTATAGGCGATGAAGCAGACCGGCCCGTCATCGTTGATCGCCTCGAAGGTATCGAGCAAAAGATCGAGATCGTGTCCGCCCAGATTGCACATCAGTTCAGACAGAGCCTCGTCGCTCAGGCTCTCGATCATGCGCCCGGCCGGCGAATTGCGGCCGAGATCAGCATAAAGATGCGTGCGGAAGGCCGCCCCACCCTGAAACGAAAGCGCCGCATAAAGATCGTTGGGAGCATTATCGATCCAGCGCTTCAGATCTTCACCGCCTGGGGCCTGAAACGCTGCCTCCATCTTGCGCCCATATTTGAGGGTCACGACGCGCCAGCCGAGCGCGCGGAACATCGCTGAAAATTTCTGCTCAAGACCTTCGCGAATGACGCCATCGAGGCTCTGACGGTTGTAGTCGATGATCCACCAAGTA
The DNA here is from genome assembly GCA_049964915.1 of Rhizomicrobium sp. Classification (GTDB taxonomy): domain Bacteria; phylum Pseudomonadota; class Alphaproteobacteria; order Micropepsales; family Micropepsaceae; genus Rhizomicrobium. Next base: position 34,223 of record JBMFWV010000013.1, on the reverse strand, counting down.
TTGCGCAGGCCATGCTTGGCACCTTCGATAAGGCACTCATAGATGTTACCTTCATCGAGTTCGGCATCACCCACCAAGGCGATCATTCGGCCCGCACGCGCCGGATCACGCAGGTTCTTGGCCATCAGATAGTCCTGGACCAGGCTGGCAAAGGCCGTCATGGCGACGCCAAGTCCGACTGACCCGGTGGAAATATCCACATCATCGCCATCCTTGGTGCGCGAGGGATAACTTTGCGCGCCGCCCAAGGCACGAAAGGCTTCGAGCTTTTCGCGCGTCTGTTCGCCGAACAGGTATTGGATGGCGTGAAAAACCGGGCTGGCATGAGGCTTGACGGCTACCCGGTCAAAGGGACGCAGAACACTGAAATAAAGCGCACTCATCAGCGTCGTCATCGAGGCACAGCTGGCCTGGTGTCCACCCACCTTGACCACGTCCTCCTCCGGCCGCAGGTGATTAGCGTTGTGGATCGTCCAGCATGACAACCACAGCACCTTGCGTTCCAGTTCGCGGATGATTTCGCGCATGGCGCAGCCCCGATCTTTCCTGTCGGAGAGCTTCATGAGACAGGGCGCAGAAGAAAGCAAATGCTTCGCAAAGCCTGATCACGGGACGAGAACCCGCGCTCATTTCCGTGCCTGAGCAACGCCCCTCGCCCCCGTTCGGGGTGCACCGGCGCGACCGGCTTTTTGAAGGCGCCAGCCCCGCTGACAGGAGCAGCATCTTGTCGCCGGGCATCAGGAGGCGTGGGCCACCGGGTTTCATCCGTACACAAACAAAATGGGACGCCCGGTTCCGGACATCCCACTATGTGGCTGCAGTTTAAGCACAAAGAAATAGACTGGCAAGGCCTCGAATTGTTCAATAGATGGAGTTCCCCAAACACAAGGAAGGGGGACACACATGGCAGCCTGCGGGCTCGATTTTGGCACATCCAATTCGGCGCTCGGCGTCCTTAGGGACGGACAGCCCACACTCGTACCGGTGGAAGGCGACGAGACACTGATCCCGAGTGCAATCTTCTATGATACGGAAAACTGGGGCAGGGTCCTGTTCGGCCAGGCGGCAATCAGCGCCGCCATCGCACAGGCCGACGGACGGCTGATGCGGGCGCTGAAGACTATCCTGGGTTCGCCACTGATCGACGAGACCACCGCCGTCGGGCCCAAGCGGATCAAGCTGACCAGCGTGGTGGAAACCTTCATCCGCCACCTCAAGGCCAAAGGCGAAGCCTTTCTGGACCACGAGATCACCGAGGTCGTGCATGGCCGGCCGGTACGCTTCGTCGACGGCGACGACGCGGCCGACGCCCGCGCTGAGGCGGTGCTGGCAGATATTGCGCGGCGTGCGGGCTTCCGCGATATCCGCTTCGTCTACGAGCCCATCGCGGCGGCCTATCACTATGAGGAGACCGCCACGCGCGAGGAGCTGGTGCTCGTGGCCGATATCGGCGGCGGCACCTCGGACTTCACGGTGATCCGGATCGGGCCGGAGCGGCGCGGACGGGTCGAGCGCGGCGATGACGTGCTCGCCAATGCCGGCACGCGCATCGGCGGCACGGACTTCGACACACTTCTCAGTCTCGATGCGGTGATGCCACTGCTCGGGCTCGGCACACAGCTGACCCAGAAGGACCTGCCGATGCCGAAGTCGGTCTATTTTGAGCTTGCGACCTGGGCGATGATCAACTTCGTCTACACTTACCAGACCGAACGCGAGACCCGCGAGCTGTTGAAGATCGCGTGCGAGCCGGAGAAAATCGGGCGCCTGCTGCACACCCTCACCCACCGGCTCGGTCATCGTATCGCGTTCGCGGTGGAAGACGCCAAGATCACACTGAGCGCGGTGCCGGCAGCGCCGATCCCCCTTGAATTCATTGAGCAGGGTCTCGCCGCCCTCGCAGCGCGCGATGGCTTCGACCGTGCGCTGCGCGAGAAGACTACCGCGCTCACCCGGATGGCACGGCGCTGCATAGCCGATGCGGGGCTCAAGGGCACCGACATCCACACCGTGTTTTTCACTGGCGGCTCGTCGCGAGTACCGGTGGTGCAGCGGGCGGTAACCTGTGCAGCACCGGATGCCAAGGCCACGAGTGGCTCCGATCTGCTCTCGGTCGCGCTTGGCCTGACCCGCGAAGCGGCGCGCATTTTCCAGTGACGCGGCAGCCGAGGCCACGATCCTTATTGCCTATCGTCCTTGAGACGAAGGACCATCAGGCTGGCCTCAGGCACCCGCACTCACAGTGAGGGCAGATCAAGTGCGAACTCCTTGGCGCAGGCGATCGCCTCGTCATAGCCGGCATCGGCGTGGCGCATCACCCCGGTGGCCGGATCGTTCCACAACACCCGAGCGATCCTGCGCGCCGCCGCCGCGCTGCCATCACACACCACCACCATGCCGGCATGCTGCGAAAAGCCCATGCCAACACCTCCACCATGGTGCAAAGAGACCCAGCTCGCACCGCTGGCGCAATTGAGCAGGGCATTCAGCAATGGCCAGTCCGACACCGCATCAGAGCCATCACGCATCGCCTCAGTCTCGCGATTGGGAGAGGCAACTGAGCCTGAATCCAGGTGATCACGTCCGATTACGATGGGCGCCTTCACCTCGCCTTTGGCCACCATCTCGTTGAAGGCCAGCCCAACGCGATCGCGCACGCCAAGACCAATCCAGCAGATGCGCGCCGGCAATCCCTGAAACGAAATCCGTTTTGCCGCCATGTCGAGCCAATTGTGCAGATGCGGATCATCCGGGATCAGTTCCTTCACCTTAGCGTCGGTGCGGGCGATGTCCTCAGGATCACCGGAAAGCGCCGCCCAGCGAAAAGGTCCGATGCCGCGGCAGAAGAGCGGACGGATATAGGCCGGGACAAAGCCAGGAAAATCAAACGCGTCCACAACCCCCGCTTCAAAGGCCATCTGTCGGATATTGTTGCCGTAGTCGAAGGTCGGAATGCCCTGACGGAAAAAGCCCAGCATGGCCCGTACATGCTCGGCCATGGAGGCCTTGGCCGCGCTTGCCACTTCTTTGGGATCCGTCTCGCGGCGCCGTTGCCAAACTTCAAGCGACCAACCCTTCGGCAGATAGCCATTCACCGGATCATGGGCGCTGGTTTGATCGGTGACCGCATCGGGACGGACGCCTCGCCGCAGCAACTCAGGCAGGACGTCAGCGGCATTACCAAGCAGGCCAACCGAGAGCGATTTGCCCTCACGCGTGGCGCGCGTAATGAGCTCCAATGCCTCGTCGAGACTTGACGTGGAGACATCGAGATATCCCGTGCGCAAGCGCATCTCGATCCGCGACGGCTGACACTCCACCGCCAGCATAGAGGCACCCGCCATGGTTGCCGCCAGAGGCTGCGCTCCACCCATCCCGCCAAGGCCGGCGGTCAGGATCCATCTGCCGGCAAGGCGTCCGCCATAATGCTTGCGCCCTATTTCCGCGAAGGTCTCGTAAGTCCCCTGCACAATGCCCTGGCTGCCAATATAGATCCAGGATCCCGCCGTCATCTGGCCATACATCATCAGCCCCTTGCGATCGAGGGCATGAAACTGTTCCCAGTTGGCCCAATGTGGGACCAGATTGGAGTTAGCAATGAGCACACGCGGTGCATCGTCATGGGTCTTGAAGACGCCCACCGGTTTTCCCGATTGCACGAGCAGCGTCTCATCTTCTTCCAGGCGGCGCAGCGTTTCTACAATGCGATCAAAACTCTGCCAGTCGCGAGCCGCCCGACCAATGCCGCCATAGACCACAAGTTCCTCGGGCCGTTCGGCGACCTCCGCATCCAAATTGTTCATCAGCATGCGCAGCGGCGCTTCGGTGAGCCAACTCCGCGCGCTCAGCGTCGTACCACGGGGAGCGCGGATGCGCCGCGAATTGTCAAACCGGTTCATAGGACCTCGCAAAACTCAGACAGCATTTGAGGATGTCCAAGAGCCGCGCGCGCATTGGCGCAGCAAAGGCCTCATCATAGGCCACCGGCCAGTTCCGAGGTGAGATTGCGCCCTGCGGCTCCTGGAGATAACCACGGCAGGCCAGCTCCATCTGGATGGCATGCACGCCCTCCTTGGGCGCGCCATAGTGGCGGGTAATCCAGCCGCCCTTGAAGCGACCGTCGAGGACATAGCTGAAGCGACTTTGCGCGCACACCTGGGTGACCGCCCGCGCCAACTCAGGAGCGCAGCCGCATCCCGCATTGGTTCCGATGTTGAACTGGGGCAGCAGGCCATCAAACAGGCGCGGCAGACGCGAACGAATGGCATGAGCATCAAACAGCACCACCTGTCGGTGGTGCTGACGAAGACGCCTGATCTGCCGCTCCAGCATCGTGTGATAGGGCGCAAAGAATTCGGTGCGGCGACGGGCGATTTCCTCCGCAGCAAGCGCGCTGGCATAAAGCGGAACACCCTCGAAAGTCTCCGTGGGGCAAAGACCGGTGGTCGTCATCCCAGGATAGAGGGAGACCCCGCTGGGGTCGCGATTGACATCGATGACCGTGCGTGAAACCTCCGTACGAACCACGGTCGCACCCAGTCCGGCGGCAAAATCATAAAGCTTTTCGACATGCCAGTCAGTATCACAGCGAGCCTGCCAGACATCACAAAGCTGGGCCTCAATATCTGGCGGGATCTGCGTGCCGGTGTGCGGCATCGACACGATCAGTGGCGCATCACCTTCGACACAACGAATGGTTTCAGCAGTCATGGCCGTCCCTGATACGCTGATAAAGCGGATTAAATCCCATCCAGTAGACGAGTTCAGCCGGCTCCCGCACATTCCAGATCGCCAGATCGCAGATCTTGCCAGCTTCCAGCGTGCCAAGCTCCGCGGCAAGACCGAGCGCGCGGGCCGCCTCACAGGTGACGCCGCGCAGACATTCCTCCACCTGCAACCGAAACAAGGTGGCACCCATGTTGAGGGTGAGAAGCAATGAGGTCAGTGGCGAGGTTCCGGGATTGCTGTCGCTCGCGATGGCAATAGGGGTGCCGGCCCGCCGCATGGCGGCGATGCAAGGCGGATGGGTTTCACGCAGAAAATAATAGGCGCCGGGCAATAGCACGGCAACGGTGCCGCTGCGAGCCATCGCCTCAAGCCCGGCCTCCGAGGCAAACTCAAGATGATCCGCCGAGAGCGCCTGAAAGCGGGCAGCCAGCGCGGCCCCGCCACCGTCGGAAAGTTGATCGGCATGAAGCCGCACCGGCAAGCCTGCGGAAGCAGCCGCGCGAAACACCATTGCGATCTCCTGCGGCGTGAAGGCAATGCTCTCGCAAAAACCGTCGACGGCATCGGCAAGGCCTTCAAGGCGCGGCAGCATGGCACAAAGCTCTGCCACATAACCCGCGCGGTCCGAGGCGAACTCCGGCGCCACCATATGGGCTCCGAGAAAGCTTGTTCTGACCCGCACGTCCCGCTGCTGCATCAGTTTGCGGGCCGCCCGCAACATCTTGGTTTCCTCGGCAAAGGAAAGTCCGTAGCCCGATTTGATCTCGATGGTCGTGACCCCTTCGGCGAGCAGCGCGTCGAGCCGCGGCACTGCCTGAGCGATCAGCTCATCCTCGCTCGCGCCCCGCGTTGCCCGGACGGTGGCGGCAATACCGCCACCCGCCCTTGCAATCTCCTCGTAACTCACCCCCTTGAGACGTCGCTCGAATTCCTGCGCGCGATTGCCCGCATAGACGAGATGAGTGTGGCAGTCGATCAGCCCCGGGGTGATCAACCTGCCGCCGCAGTCGATGCGCTCCTCGGCACTGAAATCTGCAAGGCCATGGCTGGCGCCCGCATAGACGATGCGCGTCCCAGCGCAGGCCACCACACCATCCTGGACACGGCCAAGCCCGTGGCCCGACATGGTTGCGAGCTGGGCATTGTACCAGAGGCGACGCTTGGCGTTGGCAGCAAACATGTCTAGGGATAGGCCGAGGCGTGCGGGTTTGTCCATGGCCGAGCCAATCTCCTTGTGGTTTGAACAGGCGCTTCTGCCGGAAGGCTGGGCCGAACATGTGCGCCTGGAACTTTTCGATGGGCGTATCACAGCGGTCGCGCGGGCGGTTCCGCGTGGGCCAGGTGAGCCCCAGCATGGCATCGCCTTGCCGGGCCTGTGCAATCTGCACAGTCACGCCTTTCAGCGCGCCATGGCAGGACTCACCGAGCAAGCTGGTCCGGACGGCGATGATTTCTGGAGCTGGCGGGAGCTCATGTATCGCTTTCTTGCCCGCCTGACGCCGACAGACGTTCAGGCCATCGCGGCTCTCGCCTATATCGAAATGCTCGAAAGCGGCTTCACCCGGGTTGGTGAGTTTCATTATCTGCATCATGGACCTGATGGCAGCTTTTATGATCATCGTGCCGAAATGACGGAAGCCATCGCAGCCGCGGCCGAAGAAAGCGGCATCGCGCTGACATTGCTCTGCTGCTTCTATGCCCACTCCGACTTTGGTGGAGCTGCACCTGAGCCAGGTCAGCGGCGCTTCATCAATACACTGGATGGATTTGCCGAGCTTGTCACCCAGAGTCGCGACATCATCAGCCGACTCAGCAATGCCAATATCGGCATCGCGCCACACTCGCTGCGCGCCGTTACCCCCGAAGAACTTTCCCAGCTAGAAGCACTGTGTCCCGAGGGGCCCATGCATATCCATGCCGCAGAGCAACGGCGCGAAGTTGAGGCCTGCATTGCCCAGTTTGGTGCGCCACCGGTCAGCTGGCTCCTCGACCACACCAGCATCGATGCGCGCTGGTGTCTTGTACATGCCACCCATATGACCACCACAGAGACCCTAAGGCTCGCCAAAAGCACTGCCGTGGCCGGTCTGTGCCCGCAAACAGAAGCCAATCTCGGCGACGGAATATTTCCGGCAGGCGATTATCTGCGTGCGGGCGGACGGTTTGGCATTGGCACCGATTCCAACATCACCATCGACGCGCCGAGTGAGCTGCGCGGCATCGACTACGCACAGCGTCTGGTCCTTCGTCGGCGCAATCCCTTGGCGCATGGCAGCTCCAGCGGCCGCACGCTCTTTACCGCAGCCCACCAGGGTGGGGCCCAGGCCCTCGGCGTCACTTCGGAGGGGCTCAAGATCGGCGCGTGTGCCGACATTGTGACCCTCGATAGCGATGCTGTTGCCCTCCTCTCCCGCCGTGACGACAGCATCCTCGACAGCTGGATTTATGCGAGCCGTCCCAGTGCCATATGTGAGGTCTGGCGCGGTGGCCGCAAGGTCGTGACCGGGGGCCAGCACGTGGCGCGCCCGCGCATCGTCGCGCGCTACCGAAAGATTCTCTCAAGGCTGCTGTCCTAAAGACTGCCTATTGTGGCGCATGTTTGCTATCTATGCCCCGATCAACACGACCAGGGTCCGGATTGACACACAAACTCCTGCTCACGCGCGCCAAGGTGCCTGCGACCCTTGCGATCGAACACGGTCCGGCCCTGCACGTCTTGGCCGGTGGCGACTGGGTGATCAGCGAGGTTGCAGGACTTGACGCAAGGCTGCGGGATCTCAGTGCCGCAGCCGCGCGCAGCGCAACCATCGATGCCCGACAGATTACCCACCTCGATACTGCGGGAAGCTGGCTGCTTTTGCGTACGCAAAGGGCGCTCGAACAAGAGGGTCTGCCGCAACCGGAGCTGCTGGTGCCACCACACTATTCAGACCTCATCGGCAAGGTTCGGGATGGCCTCAACTTTCATGCGGCTCCGCCACGGCGCACAGGATCATGGCTGCATGTATTGTTGGAGCGTGTCGGCCGCGAAACCATGCGTATACTCGCTCAGGGTTATCAGATCGTAGGCTTTCTGGGCCAGATCAGCCTTGAGACCACAGAAGCGATCCTCCAGCCCCAACGCGTGCTCCCCTGGCCTGCGCTCGCCACCCAGATCGAAGATTGCGGGCTGACCGCGTTACCGATACTTGGCCTGCTCGCCTTTCTGCTGGGCATCGTCATCGCCTACCAGGGCGCAGGGCAGCTCAAACGCTTTGGCGCCGAGATCTACACCGTCAACCTTCTGGGCGTTGCCGTGCTGCGTGAAATCGGCGGGCTGATCGCAGCGATCATCGTCGCCGGACGCTCGGGTTCAGCCTTCACTGCACAAATCGGCACCATGCGCGTGAATGACGAAATCGACGCCATGCAGACCATGGGTCTTAACCTCGTCGAACTGCTGGTTCTGCCCCGCGTCCTCGCCCTCATGATCGTCCTGCCTCTGTTAACCCTCTACGCGGACATGATGGGCCTTTTCGGCGGTTATATCATGACCTACAGCGATCTCGGGCTGACCTTTCCGGCCTTTCTCACACAGCTGCAGTCGGCGGTCACCCTCAGCACGCTCATGGTGGGCCTGATCAAGGCCCCGGTATTTGCCGCGATCATCGGCCTGGTTGGCTGCTTTGAAGGACTGCGGGTTGAGCGTAACGCGGAAAGCGTGGGCAGGCTGACCACCCGCTCCGTCGTCGAGTCAATCTTTCTCGTCATCGTCTTCGATGCCGGCTTTTCGATCCTCTTTTCCGTGCTCAGGTTCTGAGCCATGACAGACGCGATGACACAAAGGGATGTGGTGGTACGCATACGCGGCCTCGTCAACGCCTTTGCCGACAATGTGGTTCATGATCATCTCGATCTCGACCTCTATCGCGGCGAGATTCTGGGCGTCGTTGGCGGCTCGGGCACGGGAAAATCCGTGCTGCTGCGCTCCATTGTCGGCCTGACCACGCCCAAAGCCGGAACCATCGAAGTCTTCGGTCATAATATCGCCCATGCTTCAGCGCGCACGCGCCTTGCCGCCCAATTGCGCTGGGGCGTGCTATTCCAGGATGGCGCCCTGTTCAGCGCCCAGACCGTGGCGCAGAATATTCAGGTGCCGCTTCGCCGCTATACCAGCATGAGCCAGCAATTGATGGATGAGATCGCCGCACTGAAGATCAACCTCGTGGGCCTACCGCCGGAAACCGCCGGAAAATTTCCCTCCGAACTTTCCGGCGGCATGCGCAAGCGCGCCGGCCTGGCACGGGCCCTTGCGCTGGATCCCGAGCTTCTCTTTCTCGATGAGCCAACCGCAGGGCTCGACCCCATCTCGGCGACACATTTTGACGAACTGATCCTCGGCTTGCAGAAAGGTCTCGGTCTGACGGTATTTCTGGTGACCCATGACATCGACACCCTGCGCGCAACCTCAGATCGCATCGCCGTGCTCCTTAACAAGTCGATCCGGACCGGAACCATCGAGAGCCTGATCAAGGATCCGAATCCCTGGATCCAGGAGTATTTTTCTGGGGTCCGCGGACGGGCCGCGCTGGCAGAGGGCTGAAGATGGAAACAAAAGCCAATTACGTTGCCGTAGGCGCCTTCGTGCTGTCGGGCTTCTTGGGTCTGATCATCGCGGCTTTGTGGCTCGCAGGAACCCAGTACAGCGAGCGCGGCGCGCACTACGAGATCTTTTTCAGCGGCTCCGTCACCGGGTTGGGTAACGGGACCCCCGTTCGCTACAATGGTATCGATGTGGGGCGCGTCACGGCGCTCAAATTTGATCCCCAAAATCCCAAACAGGTTATCGCTTTTCTGGAGGTGGTCCCGACCTTGCGCCTACATGCCGATTCGGTGGCAACCATCGCCACCATGGGCCTGACAGGAGGCGCTTATGTAGAAATCGAGGGCGGCACCAAGGACTCTCCGATATTGACCGCAGGTCCCGAAAATGAATACCCGGTGATCCCGTCCAAACCATCGACCCTGCAGGAACTGGCCAACAGCGCGCCTGGCCTGATCGCCAAGCTCAATCGCATCAGCGATTCCCTGGCAAGCGCGCTGGATCAAAAGAACCGCACCGCACTGAGCCACATCCTGCACAATACCGACCTGCTGTCGTCTGCGCTCGCCACCCGGAGCTCTGCCCTTGAAGGCACCATCGACAATGTCCAAAGCGCCTCAAGCCATCTTAATCAAAACCTCAAGACGCTGCAGGTGACGCTCGAAAATGCAGATAAGGCGGTGGTGGCAATCCGCCAGCTGTCACAAAATGCCAACCGCATGGTCGATGGTAACACCAGTCAGGAGCTTGACGAGCTGCTCGCCCAGACCCGCAGCGCGGTTGCCAGCCTCAACCATTTGGCCGACAGACTGCAGGATGAGCCCTCGAGCTTGATCTTCGGCAATCGCCGCAAGGGATATTCACCGCAATGACAACAATCCTTCGCAACCTCGTTTCTGTCCTTGCGCTCGGCCTGCTTTGCGGCTGCACCGCACAAAGCTTCATCGACGAGCCGACGCCCCCGCAGATCTACCTCTTGCGCCCGAGATTAGGCAGCGTGGCAGCACAGAATGTGTCCTGGGCGCTTGCCGTCAGCGCCCCCAGCGCTCCCTTGAGCCTCGCCTCGCGGCGCATCGCTATCCAGCGCTCTTCTGATACGCTCGATTTTTATGCCGATGCCGCATGGCAGGATCGCACCCCCGGGCTCCTGCAGCGCCTCGTGGTGGAAGGTTTTGAGAACAGCGGCAAGATCACGGCCGTGGCAAGGACCCAAAGCGGGCTGCATGCGGATTATCTTTTGCAGCTTGACCTGCGCCGCTTCGAGGCCAATTACCCGAGCCCGGATGGCGCCCCTGTCGCCGAAGTTGGCATGGCCGCACGGCTGATCCGTCTCAGCGACCGCAAAGTGGTGGCAACCACACGCATCCGCACGCAGGTACCGGCAGGTGCAAACTCCATTGCCGCGGCGGTCTCGGCTTTCGACCTCGCCACCGCACAGGCGATAGAAAAGCTTGTTGCCTGGACACTCGCAGCCCCACAACCCTAGCTGCACTACCGCAGAAGGTCTGATCCGGCAGGAGTACGGTTCATCGCCTCCCTGGCCTGCGCGTGGCGCGGTGTCTACCCGCCAGCCATTCGGTGATATCCGCGCCAGACCGCTTGCCCCCCGGCGTCAACCCCGTACGGACTTCCGCGTCTGGCACGTAGGGGTGGTCTGGCTGCAGCGAGCCTGTTGAACGCTCCTGACACAGGCCTAGACTGTGTGCTGAAACACAACTGGAGACGGGTACCCATGCAAAATCGCCTGACCGAACTTCTTGGTATTGCCTACCCCATCGTTCAGGCTCCCATGGGATGGATCGCACGCTCCCAACTGGCCTCGGCGGTCTCCAATGCCGGTGGCCTGGGCATTATCGAAACCTCCTCGGGCCGGCTTGATGAAGTCCGTGAAGAAGTCAGGAAGATGCGCGAGCTCACTGACAAGCCGTTTGGCGTCAATATCGCGCAGGCCTTCGTGCGCGATCCCGACATCGTCTCCTTCGTCATTGATCAGGGCGTGCGTTTCGTCACCACATCGGCCGGAGATCCCAAACGCTACTGTTCGGCGCTGAAAGAAGCGGGGCTGACAGTGTTTCACGTCGTTCCCTCACTCAAGGCGGCGCTGCGCGCGCTCGAGGCTGGGGTTGACGGGCTGGTGGTCGAAGGAGGTGAAGGCGGTGGATTCAAGAATCCGCGCGATGTCGCCACCATGGTTCTTCTGCCACTGGTCTGCTCGAAGACCGACAAGCCGGTCATTGCCGCTGGCGGCATGGTCGACGGCCGCAGCATGGCCGCCGCCCTGGCGCTGGGCGCCGATGGTATCCAGATGGGCACGCGCATGGTCTCGGCCGCAGAATCCCCGGTGCATGAAAACTGGAAAAAGGCCATCGTCTCAGCGGAAGAGACCGACACCGTCTTCCTCAACCGCTTTGGTCCGGGACCGGCGCTGCGGGCGCTGCGCACTGCCCGCACAAGCGAGCTGGAAAAAGATCCTGCCGAGAACATCATGGGCGAGTTCCGTAACGTCCTCGATCTTTACTTTGGGGGCGACCTGGAAGCTTCCATACCGCTCACCGGACAGGTTGCCGGGCGCATCGACACCATCAAGCCGGTGGCGCAGATCATCAGCGAAACTGTGCGCGAATGTGAAGAGATCCTGGATCGTCTTGGGCGCACCTATCGGCCGCACTAAACCCAAGCCGCGTGCGCCGATGAGCGAAGCGTGCGCCGTCATAACCTAAGCGTACAGCTCCCGTCTCAGCTCTTGTGGGCAAGATCAAGATGGGCGGCCAGAATGACGGCGGCGCCGGCCTGAACCACAAATCCTTGCACGATCCGTTCATGGTGCGAGAGCGTTTGGGCGCTATCAATCAGCACCCGCCAGGGCAAGCGATCAGGCAGACAAAAGGTGAGCGTTGTATCCGAGCCATTGATGCAGAGTGCAATGAGATCTGCCCTGTTGCGTCGCCGCCCGGCCAGCCTCATCGTCAGCGCCCGGCCTTCCGGATAATGCCAATCCTGCTCTGTGAGAAAACGGCCCTTCTCATCGAACCAGTCGATATCGCGGATCGCTGGTGCAATGACATCGCGACCATGCAGAAAGCGAGGTGAACGCAGCACCGGAAAAGCTCTGCGGATTTCGCTCAGCCGGCTGACAAATTCTATCAGGGCCTCTCCGCGCGCGCTTGTCGCCTGCGACCAGTCAAGCCATGAGATCTCATTGTCCTGACAATAGGCATTGTCATTGCCCGCCTGGGTGCGTCCAAACTCGTCCCCCGCCAACAGCATCGGCGTACCCAAGGACGCCATGAGACTGACCAAAAGCGACCGCTTGATGGTCTCACGGGTGGCAATGATCCGCGCCGCATCACTGGGACCTTCGTGTCCCCAGTTTGCGGACAGCGTCTCTCCATGTCCGCCGGGATTTTCACCATTCGCCTCGTTATGCCGTGCCTCATAGGACACCAGATCTTCCAGCGTCATGCCGTCATGGGCGGTGATAAAGTTGACGCTTGCCCAGGGTCGGCGCGAGCCGTGACCGAAGATATCAGCGGAGCCCGACAGCCTTCGTGCCAGCTCGCCACGCTGCCCACCATCACCGCGCCAGTAACGGCGCAGCGTTTCGCGGTATTTGTCATTCCATTCGGCGAAGCCGGGTGGCATATGCCCCAGACGATAGCCGCCAAGCCCCAGATCCCAGGGCTCGGTAATCAGTTTCAGACGCGACAGCAGAGGATCCTGGCGCAGCGCATCAAAGAAGCCCGCGCCAGGATCATAACCCATATCTTCGCGCCCCAGCGTCATGCCCAGATCAAAGCGGAAACCGTCGACCTGAAACGTTTTCGCCCAGTAGCGCAGACTGTCCATCACCATCTGCACCACCCTCGGGTGAGACAGGTTGAGGGTGTTTCCGGTGCCGGAATCGTTGATGTAATAGCGTCGGTCATCCGCCGGGAGGCGATAATAGCTCTGGTTATCAAGGCCGCGCCAGCTCAGGGTCGGCCCGGTTTCATCGCCTTCGCAGGTATGATTGTAGACGACGTCAAGGATGACCTCGATACCGGACTTGTGCAGACGGCGGATTGCCATGCGCATCTCATCGGCCACGCCGCTGGCCAGATAACGCGGCTCGACCGCAAAGAAGCTGAGCGTGTTGTAGCCCCAGTAATTCGACAGCCTGCGTTCCAGCAGATGGCGATCCTGCAGGATGGCATGAACCGGCATGAGCTCAAGTGTGGTCACCCCCAGCCGGCGCAAATGTGCGATGACATAAGGATGACACAGTGCGGCAAAGGTGCCGCGTTCGCGCACCGGAACCACCTCAAGCAATCGCGTAAGACCGCGCACATGCGCTTCGTAAATGACGGTATCGGCCCAGGGAATACGAGGCCGACAATCTTCATCCTGGAACGATCTGTCTTCCGTGACGACCGCTTTTAGCATGGCAGGGGCGCTGTCGCGCCGATCAAATGACAAATCGGCCCGTGCAGAACGGACACGATGTCCAAAGAGCGCATCGGTCCAGCGGAAATGGCCCGCAAAGGCCCTGGCATAGGGATCGAGCAGAAGCTTGTTCGGATTAAAGCGCTGCCCTCTGTCGGGATCAAAGGGACCATAGGCCCTCAACCCATAGACAAGACCCGGCATGGCGTTGGGCAGATAGCCATGCCAGATTTCGTCGCTATGCTCAGGCAGCGCAAAGCGCGCAATCTCCCGCTTTCCGGCATCGTCGAAGAGACACACCTCCATGCGTTCGGCATGGGCCGAAAACACGGCAAAGTTCACGCCTGTGCCATCCCATGTCGCCCCGAGCGGATAGGGCAGCCCGGGGTCCAGACGCTCAGGCCAGGGGCGCATGATGATCCACCTCAAGCTCCAGGATGATGGCGGCGAGCGGCGGTAGCGTCAAAACCAATGACTGATTGTAACCATGGCTTGCCACCGCTTGCGCTTCTACACCTCCCTCATTACCGACATCACTGCCCCCATACTGCGCTCCATCGGTATTGAGGAGTTCGCGCCAAAATCCGGGGCTTGGGACCCCCAAGCGATATCTGCGCTGCACGTGTGGTGTCAGGTTGGCAACGACAAGAAGCGGCGGCAGCGCCCGGAAGCGCCGTATGAACGCAAACACGCTGTTGGTGTCGTCGTCTCCGACCACCCAGGAAAATCCGGAGGGATCAAAGTCGCTGGCATGAAGCTGCGGCAGGCGAACATAAAGTCGATTGAGATCGCCGATCAGACGCTGCAGGCCCGCCGCACCAGGGTCCTCGAGCAGCGTCCACTGAACCTCGCCATCATGGCTCCATTCTTTTGGCTGACCAAGTTCACCTCCCATGAAAAGCAGCTTCTTTCCTGGGTGGGTCCACATAAAGGCAAAATAGGCGCGCAGATTGGCTCGCTTCTGCCACACATCACCTGGCATGCGTCCGTAAAGCGATCCCTTGCCGTGGACAACCTCATCGTGTGACAGCGGCAGGACAAATCGCTCGCTGTAGGCATAGAGCAGCGAAAACGTCATCTCATTGTGATGCCAGCGTCTGTAGATCGGGTCCTTCCCCATATAAAGCAGCGAATCGTGCATCCAGCCCATGTTCCACTTGAAACTGAAGCCGAGCCCACCGTCCTCAATAGACGCCGACACCCCTGGCCAGGCGGTGGACTCCTCAGCAATGGTAATGGCCCCCGGTGCCTCTTCGGCAATGGTGCGGTTGAGCCGTCGCAACAGCGCGATTGCTTCCAGATTTTCCCGCCCGCCAAAGCGATTGGGAATCCATTCCCCAGCCTGACGCGAGTAGTCGCGATAAAGCATCGAGGCCACCGCATCGACGCGCAAGCCGTCGACGTGGAAGGTCTTCAGCCAATAAAGCGCACTGGCAATCAGAAAGCCCTGCACCTCCTGGCGACTGAAATTGTAGATCAACGTATTCCAGTCGCGATGAAACCCTTCCCTGGGATCAGCATGTTCGTAAAGGGCCGTGCCATCGAACTGCGCCAGGCCATGGGGATCGTTCGGAAAATGTCCAGGCACCCAATCCAGAATGACGCCAAGCCCGGAGCGGTGCGCGGCATCGACAAAATGCGCAAACTCATTGGGCTCACCAAAGCGGGCACTGGGAGCAAAGAGCGAGAGCGGTTGATAGCCCCAGGAACCGCCAAAAGGATGCTCCATGATCGGCAGCAGCTCCACATGGCTAAATCCCAGGTCGCGGACATAAGGCACCAGCCGTTCGGCGAGGGCCCTCCAGTCGAGGATGCCAGCAGGATCATGCTCAGGTCGTAACCAGGACGGCGCATGCACTTCATAGATGCTAATGGGGGCATCCACCGCCTGACGCCGCGCCCGCTCTGCCATCCAGTCCTGATCGCTCCAGCGCATGGAAAATGGTGCCGCAACCACCGAGGCGGTCGCCGGGGGCCGCTCTGTCGCCCGCGCCAAAGGATCCGCACGCTGCGGCAACAGCGTGCCGTCGGCACCAATCAGCTCAAATTTGTAACGCGCGCCAGCGGTCAATCTTGGCACGAAAAGTTCCCATACCCCGGCTTGATGGCGCAGACGCATGGGATGACGTCGGCCATCCCAGGCGTTGAAATCACCCACCACCGAAACCCGCCGGGCATTGGGCGCCCACACGGCAAAGCGGACCCCGTCCACATCCTCGATTCGCATCGCTGCCGCGCCTAGCCGCTCGGCCAGCTGCCAGTGACTGCCCTCTGCAAAGAGGTGCAGATCAAGCTCCCCCAGCAGCAGACCGAAACTGTAGGGATCCTCGGTTTCCTGCACGTCCCCCGGCCAGTGAATGCGCAAGAGGTAAGGCACCGCTGCCGCCACCCTGCCGGCAAAAAGGCCGCCCGAGCCATTAGGGGCCAGCTGTCCGAGGAGGCCGTGATCGTGACGGGCCAGCACCTCAACCTTCAGCGCGCCCGGCTGAAAGCTGCGGACCACGCGCGCGCCATTGTCCTCATGGGGGCCAAGAAAGCCGAAGGGATCGGCAAGGCGCCCCGCGAGAAGGGCCGCCACTCGGGCATCTTCGAGAGGATCGCTGCCAACACGCTTAGTGCCCATCGCCGTCCCCCGCGAGCAGCCGCGCAAGGAGGCTCTCCAGCCCTGCGAGCGGAATTTCGATCCAATCAGGCCGGTTGGCGGCCTCATAGCTGATTTCGTATGCCGCCTTTTCCAATGCAAAAACAAGAAGCACGCGCGTTTCGCACGCGCTGAGCCTCCGTCCGCGCCCCTCCTCATAGCCGCGCAGAAAGCGCGTCTGTGCCACCTGACGAAACTCATCCAGCAATGCCGCGGCGCGCGCTTCACCAAGTCCACCACTGGCAATTCTGCTCTCGCGCGCAGCAATGGCCGCAGCGTAGTCAAATGACCGCAGTACACCCGCTACATCGCGCAAAGGACTCGTTTTGGCGCGTCGCTGCTCGAGAGATTTGGTTGGTTCACCTTCAAAATCGATCAGTACGACATCACCGGCCGAGACCAGGACCTGGCCCAGATGCAGGTCACCATGGATGCGCGTCAGCACCAAACCCTCTGCAGCTTCAAGGATTGTGCGCACCACCTCCGCCAATTGCGGCCGCAGCTGGGAAACCGCCGCCAGTCTCGGCGCAACATCACCGTGTTCGGACACCACCGCCAGGGTCGCCTCAAGCTGCGCATGCAATGCCTCATGCCAGTCTTGCAGCACAGAGGCCGTGGCGTGCTCAGGTGCAAACGCCGGAGATGGGCTTGGCTGCTCCAGCACCTGGTGGAGCTGACCCACACGTCGGCCGAGGACGGTGGCAAATTCCTCATAGGCCTCAAAATGGGCTCCCTCCTGATGGGGATGCACCGAGAGCTCGTCGATGGTCCGCTTCAGCTGTTCGATCGTCCAGCTCGCCCCGTCACCCTGGTTGGCGACAAAACCCTGCACGATCGCAAGGGCCGAAATCTGCCCGTCCTTATCTTCCCGTACCACCTCGCCCAACATCGGCGCGATACCATCAAAGCCGCGCGCAGTGAGCGCCCGCCCCATTTCGGCCTCGGGATGCTCGCCCACAACCTTGCGGCGCAGCAGTTTGATCACCACCCTTCTTCCCACAATCAGTGTCGAGTTGGTCTGCTCGAGACGCGGCCACTCGATTTCACCCTCCTCAGCCAGATCCGGAGGCAATCCGCCTACCGCCCGAAACAGGATGCGTCCGTCGCCAAAGGTGATCTCGGCACGGGCCTTAAGCCCTGAAAGCAGGCCTCGGGCAAAGCGGGGAGTGGTAAAGCCATCGGTAAGCAGGCCTACCCTTCGGCCCCGTCGTGCCCGCGCGAAGGCAAGGGGCGCCGCAAACGGGCTGGAGGGCTCATCCTCAAAGGCAATTGCCATCGGCAAAGCGTAACACTCGCGTTGACTCCCGAAAGAGACCTCGACATCGGCGAAGACACAGTCGCCATCACCACCGGGCAACGGCGCGTAGGCGGCAATGGAAACCTGATCGATTGCCGCGTTCTTGTTCTGAAACCAGCGGCGGTGGGCAATATAGGTCGGAAGGATACTCTGCTCGAGACTGAGCCGCATGGCCCCTTCCAGCATGAGCCCCTCGCGCACGACAAAGGTCAGCAACTCCATCCCCGGACCGGCCTGGGCGATGCTCCAGGGCGGCGCCTCAGCCTCGACGGAGAGCTGAAACCAGTAAAAGCCGAATGGCGGCAATGTCAGCATGTAGGAGAGTTGACCGATCCGCGGAAAGGAGGTGCCACCGATTAATTCGACCGGTGTGCGTCCCTCGAATTCATGGAGATCGAGTTCGACCGCCTGCGCAGTTCGTGAGACATTGGCCACACACAGCAAGGTCTCGGTGTCATGTTCGCGCAGATAGGCAAGGATCTTGCGGTTTTGCGGGGCTAAAAAGCGCAGGCTCCCCCGTCCGAAACTGAGATGGGCCCGACGCACAACCAGCATGCGACGCAGCCAGTTGAGCAGCGAGTGGGGGTCACGCCATTGCGCCTCGACATTGACCGCCTCATAGCCATAGAGCGGGTCCATGATCGGTGGCAAAACGAGTGTGGCCGGATCGGCACGGCTAAAGCCGCCATTGCGATCCGGTGACCACTGCATCGGTGTGCGTACACCATCGCGATCGCCCAGATGGATATTGTCTCCCATCCCGATCTCGTCGCCATAATAGATGATCGGCGTGCCGGGCATCGACAACAGCAAGGAATTCATCAGCTCAATGCGGCGGCGGTCGCGTTCCAGGAGCGGGGCCAGACGGCGGCGAATACCCAGATTGAGCCGCGCCCGCCGGTCCGAGGCATAGACGTTCCAAAGATAGTCACGTTCGGTGTCGGTCACCATTTCCAGCGTCAGTTCGTCGTGATTGCGCAAAAACACCGCCCACTGGCAATTGGCAGGAATGTCGGGGGTCTGGCGGATGATGTCGGTGACTGGAAATCGGTCTTCCTGGGCGATGGCCATGTACATCCGCGGCATCAGCGGAAAGTGGAAAACCATGTGGCACTCGTCGCCTTTGCCGAAATATTCCTGAATGTCTTCCGGCCACTGGTTGGCTTCGGCCAGCAGCATGCGGTCCGGGTAGTGTTCGTCCACCTCCTTGCGCATGCGTTTGAGAATGGCATGGGTTTCGGGGAGGTTTTCATTGTTGGTGCCTTCCCGTTCCACCAGATAAGGAACCGCATCGAGCCTTAAACCGTCGACACCCATGTCGAACCAGAAGCGCAGGACCGCCATGACCTCGTCAAATACCCGCGGATTATCAAAATTGAGATCTGGCTGATGACTGAAAAAACGGTGCCAGTAATAGGCCTTCGCTTCCTCATCCCAGGTCCAGTTGGATTTCTCGCTGTCGATGAAGATAATCCTGGTGCCGGCATATTTCTTGTCGTCATCGGACCACACATAAAAATTGCGGGCAGCTGAACCCGGCTTGGCCCGACGGGCGCGCTGGAACCAGGGATGCTGATCGGAGGTGTGGTTGACCACCAGCTCGGTGATCACGCGCAGTCCCCTTGCATGGGCCGCCTCGATGAAGTGCCGGACCTCGCGCAGGCTCCCATACTCGGGATGAACGGCACGATACTCGCTGATGTCATAGCCGTCATCACGCCGAGGTGAGGGATAGAACGGCAACAGCCAGACCGCGGTAACACCGATCTCTGCCAGATAGTCCAGCTTCTCGACCAGTCCGGCAAAATCTCCGATCCCATCATTATTGGCATCGAAGAACGACTTCACATGCAGCTGGTAGATGACCGCATCCTTGTACCAGGTGGGATCGCGCGACAGTGCTGAAGCCTTCCTGCGGGTCATGGTCAGGTCTCCCTCGCCGGAGTTACGCGCCAGATCGCGTAGGGGCGCTCGGTGCCCAGCCACAGGCGCTGCATCTTGCCCCGCCATAGCGTGAGCTCTCCGCTGATCAGCTCACGCGCTTCAACCGCGCCATCATCACCAAGCCCCCATTCCCAGAGGGGGACTTCGAACCACGCCTCCTGTGGGTGCCGGGGATCAAGATTGACGGCAATCAAGAGGCGGGAACTGTCTCCTGGCGCATGCTTGCCGTAGTAGAGAACATGATCATTGAAAGCATTATAGAATGTGAGCCCCTTCTGGCTCTGCAGCGCAGGCTCGGCCTTGCGCAGACGATTGAGCTGGGCAATTTCAGCGGTGATATTTCCCGGCATCGTATAGTCGCGCGGGCGGATCTCGTATTTCTCCGCGTCGAGATATTCCTCGCGTCCAGGCAGGGCTGCAGCCTCGCAGAGTTCAAATCCCGAATACATGCCCCAAAGCCCCGATAGCGTTGCCGCGAGGGCGGCGCGGAGCAGAAAGCCTGGTCGTCCTGATACCTGCAGAAAATAGGGGTTGATGTCGGGAGTGTTGACGAAAAAATGTGGTCGCAGCCAGTCGCTCACCGGCGCGGTGGTCAGTTCACGCAGATAATCCGTGAGGTCCTGCTTGCTCGTACGCCAGGTAAAATAAGTGTAGCTCTGGGAAAACCCGAGCTGGGCAAGCGCATACATGAGCTTGGGTCGGGTGAAGGCTTCGGCAAGGAAGATGACTTCGGGATTCCGTCCCCTGATCTCCGCGATCAGCCAGCGCCAGAATGCGAATGGTTTGGTGTGGGGATTGTCGACACGGAAAATCTTCACGCCCTGCCCAATCCAGAACGCAACTATGTCCCGCAGCGCCAGCCAGAGTGCGGGACAAGCGTCCGGTTTGTAAAAATCAAGGTTGACGATGTCCTCGTATTTCTTAGGTGGATTTTCGGCATATTTGATGCTGCCATCGGGGCGGTAGTCAAACCAGCCAGGGTGCTCCTTGAGCCAGGGATGGTCAGGCGAGCACTGGATGGCAAAGTCAAGCGCAAGCTCGATACCGTAGTCGCGGCACGCCGCCAGCAGAGCCTGAAAGTCCTCGAAGCTGCCGAGTTCGGGGTGGATAGCGTCATGGCCGCCTTGCGCCGAGCCGATGGCGTAGGGCGACCCTGGCTCACCGGGTTTTGCGTTCACCGTATTGTTCGCACCCTTGCGATTGGTGTGTCCAATGGGGTGAATGGGCGGGAGATACAGCACATCAAAGCCCATCGCCGTTATGCGCGGCAGTTCCTCTATCACCGCGCGCAACGTGCCGTGCTTTTGCTTGTCTGTGGTGAGAGAGCGCGGGAAAAGCTCGTACCAGCTTGAAAAGCACGCTTGCCGGCGCTCGGCCTCGAGCAAGACCGGGGCACTGCGGGTCAGATGCTGCCGCGGCTGGCAGCAACGCATGGCCTCGATGGTCTGCGGTGCCAGCAGCACGGCCAGGCGTTCAGCCTTGGATCCTTGGCCGAGCGCACGCCACGACGCCTTGAGAACATCAGCCTCGGCCCCCTTGGCGGCCTCAAGCGTCTCGGCGATGAGACCGCGGCCCTCTTCCACCTCCAGATCCAGTTCAAGTCCAGCGTCGCGCTTCTTTCCGAGATCACGGACAAGGCTGCCATAGCCATCAATCCAGGCTTCGATGGCGAAGCGATGACGCCCCAGCCGGCGTAGCGCAAACTGTGCACACCAGCGATCATTGTCCAGGAGCTGCATCGGCACCCGCTGCCAGCTGCGCTCATCCTCGGCGCGATGAATGAGATCTGCGCTGATGACAGGATGTCCATCGGTAAAGATGTCGGCTTCGACCTGCACCCATTCGCCGATGATGCGCTTGAGGGCCAAGCCCGGCGCGATATCGGGCGTAACATGATCGATGGTAAGACGCGGCAGGCGGAGCGCTCTGTGCACATCGAGGCTCGGGTGGGCGTGCACCACCGGCAGTTTTCCAGCCTGGCAGAGTCTCGCCTCACCCGGCCGCAACAATTCTCCCCCATCGCCGGCAAACGGCGCGATGGGCACAAGGTCCTGGAACTCACCGAGCATCGTGGTCTGCTCCGCACCAATCGCCGTGGCAAGCAAAGGATCCGGATTGATCAGGGCGACGCAATTGCCTGCGGCGCTCGTACTGAGCAGGATCGTCACCGGCGCACATGGCCCGCTGCGCTGACTAAGACGTCGTCCTGCCGCGCTCGTCTCGCTGACAAGGCGATTGGCGGCGCGAATGCACGCGAGCAGCTGCTGTTGCCCATCCTCCGCTTCGCCCATGCCGACAAAGCCTGCTGGCAGCAACAGCCCCGCGCCAGCAAGGGCAGCCACCGCGAGGCGCGCACACCGCGCCTGGGTACGCGATGGCGGCAGCTTTTGCCAACTTTCAACGTGGCTCATGACCGGTGCAATCCGGCTCAAGAGCGCATGCTCCTCGACAAACCAGCTTTGGCGATAATCCCACCACGGCAGCGAGCCCAGCACATAGTCGAAGCCGCAGCCACTCAGCTGCAGCATGCGCGTCCAGTCCTGTGCCGTCGCATCGGCAATCCACAGCGTCTGGCCGGCGTCTGCGATCAGACCCGTACACAAAGCTGGGCCCAAGCCTCCGCTCTGGCGCAGACAAAAGCCCGCGCAGCCTGCGCGGCGCAGAACACCAATGACCTCAGCCCAGAACGCGATCACGGCCTCGATCGGGCGATCGGTACGCAGCAGCGCCCGTCCCTGTGGCCGATCACGCTGACGCGGATCGACAACGCCGCCGCAAAAGGATGGCCGCAGCGCAAAGAGCTCTGGCTGGGCCGCGACGAGAGGATGAGAAGGATCCAGGTTGAAAAGCTCAAGCTCGCACAAAAGTACAAGCTCTTCGCTGTGGCAGAGGCGGGCGAGCTTGGCCACGCGCTCCACCAGCGCGGGCTGAGGCGCGATACAGGCAAGGTCCGGCAGACTAACCATGAGCGCCGAAAATCCGAGCGCGCGTATCTCCTTGATCCGCGCCGCCGTCAGCGACGTCGCTCCCACCAGAGCGCCGAGGTGAAAAATCGTCGGTGCGGGCATCCCCCTCCTCACGGTAGACACTAGATACATGACACGGGGCCGCACCGTCCTGGCCACCTGCCCCAAGTTTTAACCGGCAGAGGGCGTGCCGGTTCCAGGCTCTCAAGAAGAGTTTGGCTCCGGGCGGCTATGGCGGCAAATATGAACAGGTGTCATTTCCGCGAACAGGCGCTACAGATAGGCTCAAGAATCGCCAGCCCGCACATTCTGCGCCCGACCACCCGTTCCCATGTCCGAATTTCCCGACGGTCTGCCTCGCCCACGCCGCGACTGGGCCATTGCCACCCTTGGCCTTGTCATCATCATGGCGGTGATGGATGGCGCCATCGCCAATGTTGCGCTCCCGACGATCTCCCGCGATCTGCATACCAACGCCACCAACTCGATCTGGATCGTCAATGGCTATCAGCTCGCCATTGCGATCTCATTGCTGCCCCTGGCGGCGCTGGGCGAGATCATCACTTATCGGCGTGTCTTCATTGCGGGCCTTGCCCTCTTCACCCTCGCCTCACTGCTCTGCGCCCTGTCGCAGAGTTTCTGGATGCTGGCCGCAGCCCGCATCCTGCAAGGGTTCGGTGCGGCAGGCATCATGAGTGTCAACACCGCACTCTTGCGCTTTTCATGGCCCCATGCCGAGCTTGGCCGCGGCATTGGCGTCAACGCCCTCCTGGTTGCGGTCGCTGCAGCCCTCGGGCCGACGGTGGCTGCCGCCATTCTTTCGATCGCCAGCTGGCCCTATCTCTTTGCCGTCAACATACCGCTGGGCCTCATGGCGCTTGCGGTCGCCGGACGGACCCTCCCCGATTCTCCGCGGGCGCAGCAACGTTTCGACAGCCGCTCTGCAATCATGAGTGCGGCCATGTTCGCCCTCTTCGTAACCAGTATCGATGCCCTTGGTCATGGTGAGGCGCTATGGATCTTTGGTGGTGAAATGGTTCTCACCGGGCTCGTCGCCACGGTTCTGGTTCGCCGCCAGCTCGCACTCGCCTCACCCCTCCTGCCAGTGGACCTGCTCGGCCAGCCGATCATTGCGCTTTCAGTTGGCACCTCGATCCTGTCCTTCACCGCCCAGATGCTGGCTTTGGTGTCGCTGCCCTTCCTGCTGCAGACCCGGCTTGGCTTTTCGGCAGTCGCGACCGGTCTTCTGATCACACCATGGTCAGTCGCAACCGGCTTTGCCGCACCCATCGCCGGGAGGCTTTCGGATCGCTACCCCGCTGGACTGCTCAGCGCCATCGGCCTCATCGTATTTGCCAGTGGTCTTGCTGCACTTGCCAACATGCCAGCCCAACCGGCCATCCCCGACGTGATCTGGCGCATGGCGCTGTGTGGTGCAGGTTTCGGTCTTTTTCAATCGCCAAACAATCGTGCCATGATCGGCAATGCCCCGCGCGCCCGTGCTGGAGGTGCCGCCGGCATGCTGGGAACCGCGCGCCTGCTCGGACAGACCACTGGCGCCGCACTGGTGGCCTTGTTCTTCGGCCAGCTGGGAGCATCGGGACAGATCGTGGCGCTTGAAGTTGCAGCGGGCGCCGCAGTTCTTGGCGCTTGCATCAGTGCGATACGCCTGTTCGATTGGCCACAGAAACAGAATGTGAGGACCCTATGAAACTTGCGAGCTTTGAACATGATGGCAAAGTGCACTGCGCCATCGCCGTCGCAGACGGATTGATTGACCTGTCGCGTGCCGCCCCCGAGCTACCGGCGACCATGATCGGACTGATCGCGGAATTTCCGCGTCTGTCCGGGCGGCTTCAGGATATCGCGCGCAATACCCGTGCACATCTGCGCACGAGCGATGTGCATCTTCTTGCTCCTGTACCCAGGCCCTCCAAGATCCTCGCCATTGGCCTCAATTACGCCGATCACATTGCGGAAACCGGACGTGAACCGCCCAAGCAACAGGTGTGGTTTTCCAAGCTCGTCAATGCCGTCAACGGCCCGTATGACCCCATCCAGCTGCCGCGTGCGTCTCACCAGGTCGATTACGAAGCCGAACTGGTCTTTGTCATCGGCAAACGCTGCCGCCATGTGCGCAAAGAGGATGCCGCCTCCGTGATCTTCGGTTATTGCGCAGGTAATGATGTCAGTGCGCGCGACTGGCAGTTCAAGACGCCGCAATTCATCCTCGGCAAGAGCTTTGACAGCCACGCCCCCTTCGGCCCCTACATCGTCACTGCCGATGAGATCAAGGATCCCCACAACCTTGGCATCCGCTGCTTCGTCAACCGCGAAAAACGTCAGGATTCAAACACCCGCCACCTCATTTTCAATATTTTCGACCAAATCGCCGAAGTCAGCCAGGTGATGACGCTTGAGCCCGGTGATGTCATCTTCACGGGCACTCCAGGCGGAGTTGGCGTGGCGATGGAGCCGCCGTGCTTCCTCAAGGAGGGCGATGTGGTGCGCGTCGAAATCGATGAGGTCGGGGCCCTCGAAGCGGTGATGACGGCCGAACGCGCTTGAGACAGATCAAAACCTCCTGAGGCATGGTCGGCCCATATGTTTCGCATCTGAAGCTATGGCCGACCCATGCCTGCCGATCCCATCGTCACGCTGACGCTAAATCCGGCCCTCGACCTGTCGGCGGCGACCCCGCGCCTTGAGCCCCTGCAGAAGCTGCGCTGCACCGATGTCCGGCGCGACCCCGGTGGTGGTGGCATCAATGTCGCCCGCGTCATTGCCAGGCTCGGCGGCACGGTTACCGCGATCTTTCCTAGCGGCGGCATCAGCGGCAAACTGCTCGAGCAGCTCTTGCGCGCCGAAGCCCTGAGCCAGATCGCCATCAGGACCGAGCTTGAAACCCGTGAGGATGTCACGATCTTCGAGGAGCAAAGCGGCCAGCAGTACCGCTTCGTGATGCCGGGAGCGGCGTTGAGCGAGGCCGAGCAAGGCACCATGCTCGATGCGTTCGGCCGCTGTGGTGCCGAGATCGTTGTCCTCAGCGGCAGTCTGCCACAAGCAACCCCGCCCTCCATCTATGGCCAAATCGCCAAAGCTGGCCGCGCCCGCGGCCAGCAGCTCATCGTCGACAGTTCCGGCGCCGCCCTCAAGGCTGCCCTGGCTGAAGGCGTATTCCTGATCAAACCCAATGCGCGTGAACTTGCCTCTTTGAGCCCCCAGCCTCTCAACAGCGAGGACGCTCTCATCGCGGCCGCCAGAGCCATCGTCGCCGAAGGTGCCGCCAAATTCGTCGCCCTTACCCTCGCCGATCGCGGTGCCCGGCTCATCGGCCGCAATCAAATTCTGCGCGCGACAGCACCAGCAGTAACACCGCTCAGTACTGTAGGCGCCGGAGACAGCTTTACGGCTGGCTTTGCTTGGGCATTGGCGCACAAGCAGGAACTCGCGCAATGTCTGCGTTACGGCGTCGCTGCCGGCACCGCGGCTCTCCTCGGTCATGGTACTGAACTTGCTAGAGCCGACGATGTGCACCGCCTGGCCCGCGGCATTGAAGTCCACGTCGATTGACACCGGTCAAGATCTTGGGGGAGAGCGCACTCAATCATGCCCCAGGCTCAAGGAGCACGAGGATCATGACCGGACAGTATATTCGCTGGTTTCGTGACATCAGCATGACCGACGTGCCCAGCGTAGGTGGCAAGACGGCCTCGCTGGGTGAACTTTATTCGCAACTGGCTGCCGAAAACATTCGTGTTCCCAACGGCTTTGCCATTACCGCTGCAGCCTATCGCGACGCTATGACAGCAACGGACGGGTGGGAGAAACTGCACCGCGCGCTCGATGATCTTGATGTCGGTGACACGGCACAACTTGCGGAGCGCGCCAAGATCTGTCGCGAGATCGTCTATGCGGCTACCGGAGGTGACGCGCTGCGTGAGCAGATTCTCGCCGCCTATGAACTCCTCAAGGATGAATATGGCGCCGGACTGACGCTGGCGGTGCGCTCTTCAGCCACCGCGGAGGATTTGCCCAATGCGAGTTTTGCTGGCCAGCACGAAAGCTATCTCCATGTTGCCGGCAAGGTCGCGCTCATCGAGGCTTGCCGCAACTGCTTTGCCTCCCTGTTTACCGAGCGTGCCATCGTCTATCGCCATACCAACGGCTTCGACCATTTCAAGGTTTCTCTCTGCGTCGCAGTGATGAAGATGGTGCGCTCCGACCTTGGGGCATCGGGTGTCACCTTCACGCTCGATACCGAATCGGGCTTTCGCGACGTGGTGTTCGTGACCGCTGCCTATGGGCTCGGCGAGAATGTGGTTCAGGGTAACGTCGATCCCGACGAGTTCTACGTACACAAACCAACCTATGCCCAGGGCTTTCGCGCCGTTCTCGACCGCCGTCTTGGGGCCAAGCAGATGCGCCTCATCTATAGCCGCGGACCACAGCGCACGCGTGAAAAGATGGTTCCCCAAGCTGAGCGAGCCCGCTTTTGCCTTAGCGATGACGAGGTTCTGGCGCTGGCCGGACATGCCATAGCCATCGAGCAGCATTACTCGAAAGCGGCAGGCCACATGATGCCCATGGACATCGAGTGGGCCAAGGACGGCGCCGACGGCAAGCTCTATATCGTGCAGGCACGGCCAGAAACCGTGGCCTCCCAGCGCGGTCCAACCTTTGACACCTTTCGACTCAAGGAACATCCCGCGCCGCGTCTCAGCGGACGAGCCGTCGGCGAGAAGATCGCTGCAGGCAAGGTACGGGTCATTCACGGCGTAGACGAACTTGCACTCTTTCGCGATGGCGAAGTGCTGGTGGCCGCCACGACGACGCCAGACTGGGAACCGGTGATGAAAAAGGCGGCCGCCATCATCACCGATCGTGGCGGGCGCACCTGCCATGCTGCGATCGTGGCCCGAGAACTGGGGCTGGCCGCAGTAGTAGGAACCGGTACAGGCACAACGACACTCAAGACCGGCGATGTCGTCACGGTGTCCTGCGCCGAAGGCGAAACCGGGCATGTTTACGACGGCACCGTGGCATTCGAACGCACCACCGTCAAAGCTGACGCGCATACCCCTACCAAAACCGAAATCATGGTCAATCTCGGCGATCCCGAACTGGCGTTTCGGACCGCCATGCTACCAGCAGCGGGCGTCGGTCTTGCCCGCATGGAGTTCATCATCAATGAAGCCATCGGCATCCATCCGATGGCACTCGCTCATCCCGAACAGGTGACCTCAGCCAAAGAGCGACGTCAGATTGCAGCACGCACGGCGGGCTTTGCGCGGCCGGAGGATTTTTTCATCCGCACTCTCGCAGAAGGGATAGGACGGATTGCTGCCGCGTTCTATCCGCGTCCGGTCATCGTTCGGCTGTCTGATTTCAAGACCAACGAATATGCCACCTTGCTCGGCGGACACGCTTTCGAACCCGTGGAAAATAATCCGATGCTGGGGTTCCGCGGGGCGGCGCGCTACAGCCATCCGGCTTATGCTGACGGTTTTGCTCTGGAATGCGCAGCCCTTTTACGGGTGCGCAAGGAGATGGGGCTTTCCAATCTCAAGCTGATGGTACCGTTCTGCCGCCGTGAAGAGGAAGCCCGCAAGGTGCTGGAGACGCTAAAAGCCCATGGTCTTGAGCGCGGCAAGGACGGCCTCGAAGTCTATGTCATGTGCGAAATCCCTGCCAATGTCATCCGTATCGACGGCTTTGCCCAGCTGTTTGACGGATTTTCCATCGGTTCCAACGATCTCACGCAGTTGACACTGGGTGTCGATCGCGATTCGGAAATTGTCGCATTTGACTTTGACGAACGTGATCCTGCCATGCTTGAAATACTCCGTCTTGCGGTCACGGGCGCCAGGCGTAATCATCGCCATTGCGGCATCTGCGGTGAAGCGCCGGCCAATTTCCCCGATCTGGCCGTGGCGCTCGTGGGGATGGGCATCGACTCGATCAGCGTCAATCCCGCGAGCCTGATGCGAACCATCGCGGCCGTAGCTGCAGCTGAAATGCCGCGTAAACCAGACGCTACCTGAGCCCGCAGCGGTCGCGCCTGGCCTAAAGGAGATGACATGGTCGCGATTTTGCTGCCACACCTGCCCGATGAACTTGCCAGCCTGCAACAGCTGGCCCTCGATCTGCGCTGGACTTGGAGCCACGAAGGCGACGCCTTGTGGCGATACATCGATGAAGGGCTTTGGGATCTAACCTCAAGCCCGTGGGCAGTGCTGCAAGGCACCTCGGCAGATCGGCTGGAAAGCTTGCGTACCGATCCGCAGTTTCTTTCCAAGCTGAGAGATTTCTGCGAGCAGCGCGAAGCCTACATGCAGCGCTCAGGCTGGTTTGCGCAGAATTATGGCCGCCAGAAGCTCGGGGGTGTGGCGTATTTCAGCATGGAGTTTGGCCTTGGTGAAGCATTGCCGCTTTATGCGGGCGGCCTTGGCGTGCTGGCTGGTGATTTTCTGAAGACCGCAAGCGATCTTGACGTGCCAATGGCGGGCGTGGGGCTGCTCTACCAGGAAGGCTATTTCCGTCAGATGATCTCGGCCGATGGCAGCCAGCTTGAGGCCTTTCCCTATAACGAGCCGGCGACCATGCCCATCGAACCGGTCACCGACCCGCAAGGTGGCTGGATGCGCATCACGATCGAGTTGCCTGGCCGCTCGGTTCATCTGCGCGTGTGGCAGGCCAATGTCGGACGCATCAAGCTCTATTTGCTTGATTCCAATGATCCGCTCAACAGCCCCGTCGATCGCGGCATCACCGGCAAGCTCTATGGCGGTGGCGGCGAAATGCGCCTGATGCAGGAACTCATACTTGGCATCGGTGGCTGGAGGCTGATCGCACGGCTGCGCCCGGAAATAGATATCTGCCACATTAATGAAGGTCATGCGGCTTTTGCGGTGTTGGAGCGCGCCTGCCAGCTCGCCAGCAACCATCATCTCAGCCTCGAAGAAGCCTTCTGGGCCGGTCGGCCGGGTAATGTCTTCACCACGCACACGCCCATGCCGGCCGGATTTGACCGCTTCGAACACCAGTTGCTCAGCCGTTATCTGCCGAGCGCAGAGCCGCTCCTCGCCGAAGAACCTGAACGGCTCAAGGAGGTGATTGCGATGGGGCAGGCGGAGCCTGGCAATCACAATGAGCTCTTCAACATGGCCTATTTCGCGCTCAGGGGATCGGCCTATACGTGCGGCGTGAGCAGGCTGCATGGCACCTTCAGCCGGCGCATCTTCCAGCCGCTGTTTCCCCGCTTTCCCGAAAGCGAAGTGCCGATCGATCACGTCACCAATGGCGTCCACATTCCCTCATGGGACTCTGCCGAAGCCGACCGTCTGTGGACCGAGGCCTGCGGCAAGGAGCGCTGGCGGCAAATGCCCGATGCGCTGCACCGGCAAATCCTCGGCGTTGCAGACGAAGAGTTGTGGCAGCTGCGCAGCCGCGGCCGGCGCCTCGCGGTTCAGCATGCACGCCGTCACCTCGCCATGCAGCTGCGCGAACGCGGCTTCACTCCCCAGGTGGTGCAGCTGGCCCAGAGCGTGCTGGATCCAAATGTCCTCACCCTGGGCTTTGCCCGCCGCTTCACACCCTACAAGCGGCCCAATCTCCTGCTGCTCGACAAAGCCCGCTTCATCAGCCTACTGACCAACGAACACCGCCCCATCCAGATCATCGTCGCCGGCAAAGCCCATCCCGCCGATGTGATGGGCAAGGAAATGGTTCGCGAATGGATTGAGCTGGCGCGCGAGCCGAGCTTGCGTCGGCATGTCGTGTTCCTCGAAGACTATCATATGGGGATCGCCCAAATCCTGGTGCAGGGCGTCGATGTCTGGATCAACAATCCCCGCCGTCCCTGGGAAGCCTGCGGCACGTCCGGCATGAAGGTCCTCGTCAATGGCGGCCTCAATTGCTCGGTCCGCGACGGCTGGTGGGACGAAGCCTTTACCGACGAGGTCGGCTGGGCCGTTGGCGAGATCGATCATCACCTCGTCAGCAACGATGCCGAGGACGCCAAGAGCCTTTATGACCTGCTCGAAAACGAGATCGCTCCGGAGTTCTATGACCGCGACGCCGAAGGCGTGCCGCGACGCTGGATCGCGCGGATCCGCGAAAGCATGGCGCAGCTGACCCCGGAGTTCTCGGCCACGCGCATGGTGCGCGATTATGTCGAAAAGGCCTACCTGCCATGCGCGGAGTCCCGCGGACATCGCGTGGCCGACAATTGCGCGGCGGCGCGCGTCTTGTGCGCCTGGAGCCATAGCATGGTGGAGCGCTGGCACAGCCTGCATCTCGGCGTCCCCAACGTTACGCGCGGCGAGGACGGCAGCTGGCATTTCACGGTGCCGGTGAGCCTTGGGGACATCAGTCCTGAAGAGGTTGCAATCGAGCTCTACGCCGAAACCAGAGGAACGCTGTCCGCCACTGCTCTGCCGCTGAGCCGTGAGCGTCCCATTCCCGGCGCCATGAACGGCTTCATTTATTCCGGCAGCGCCCCCTCAAGCCGCGCCCCGGCCGACTACACGGTCCGCGCGGTTCCCCACCACAAGGATGGCCAGCTTCCGCAGGAACTGCCCTTGATCCTCTGGCAGAAGTAGGGCTTTTGAGGCCACCACGATGCGGGGCGCAAGGGCGCCTCTGCAGCCATGGCGTCAAACCCGGGATCCTGTGTATGCGACTTCTCTTCATCGGTGATGTCATCGGCCGGGCCGGTCGGGAGGCCGTCGGCAGCTATCTTCCCGCCCTCAAGGAGGAGCTGGCACTCGATTTCATCATCCTCAATGGTGAAAATGCGGCCCATGGCTTCGGCCTCACACGGCGGCTCGCCGACGAGTTCTTTGCCCTTGGCGTGGACTGCATCACCACCGGCAATCACTGGCTCGATCAACGGGAAATCCTGTCCTTCATTGGCGAAGATGACCGGGTGCTGCGCCCGCTCAACCTGCCCAAAGGCACGCCCGGGCGGGGCGTTAACCTGTTTCAGGCCAAAAACGGTGAACAGGTCCTTGTCATCGCGCCGATCGGGCGGGTGTTCATGGAACCGCAGGATGATCCTTTTGCCGCGGTCGCTCGCGAACTTGAGCTCTGCCCCCTTGGCGCGGGCGCCGATGCCATTGTGGTGGATTTCCATGCCGAAGCCTCTAGTGAAAAAATGGCCATGGGACATTTCTGCGACGGCCGCGTCAGTCTGGTGGTCGGCAGCCATTCCCATGTTCCGACCGCAGATGCGCAGATCCTGCCAGGCGGTAGCGCCTATCAGAGCGACGCCGGCGCCTGTGCCGACTATGATTCTGTCATCGGCATGGACAAAAACGAGCCGCTGCAACGCTTTTTGACCAAGATGCCCGGCGGACGCATGAGCCCCGCCGAAGGTCCTGGAACCCTCTGCGCGGTCTTCGTCGAAACCGGCCGCGGTGGCTTTGCGCAGCGCATCGATCCTGTTCGTCTCGGCGGGCGCCTAAAATCAACCCGCCCCTAACGCGCCCGGCCTGCTAGACTGGAGCATTATCTCGCAGTGGACAGGAAGATGATCCCGTTTTCGTTACTGACCCTCGATCACATCGTGTTGCGCGTTGCCGACCTC
Organism: Rhizomicrobium sp.; assembly: GCA_049964915.1. GTDB lineage: Bacteria > Pseudomonadota > Alphaproteobacteria > Micropepsales > Micropepsaceae > Rhizomicrobium. The sequence goes on along the minus strand of JBMFWV010000013.1, from coordinate 2,054 downwards.
AGCAAAAGCCTGGGCTTCTACTGTGATGTGCTCGGCGCGAGCGTGGAGAAGGTGCAAGAGGACATCGGCCTTTGGCAGCTGCGCGCCGGCACAAGTCTTATCGACCTCGTCCCGCTTGCAGGCACGCTGGGCGCGCGTGGCGGCAAGGGCCCCGGCCCTGAAGGCCGCAACCTCGATCACTTTGCACTCGAAATTGGCCCCTTTGACGAGGACAAGATCCACGCCCATCTCGTCCACCATGGCATTGCCATACTCGAGGAGGGTGCACGCTATGGCGCCGGTGGCGTCGGCCCTGCGATCTATATTCGCGATCCTGACGGCAATATCGTCGAGCTCAAGAGCTCCACAGGCGTCCACCATCCCCACACCGCGTGAGCGCGCTTAACCCGATCGCCGCACCGACTTCGTCACCGCAAGTCACCTTCGCCTAGCACCACAAGACCGTCAAAGGTCTCACCGTTCCGTCAGACCTACGCACACCTGCTCATTTCTGAGCAAATCTGCCGCTGACGTCCTGCTTCACTGAGGCCGGTTTCACGCGGGTCTTGCGACCTGAGCCAGAGCCTTCCTCTCCACAGGCTGAGACCGTGGAACTCACGGCCATGTTCTTGAGATTCATCGCCGCATTCACGTCGCGGTCGTGCACGACGCAGCAGGATGGACACGTCCATTCCCGCACGTTCAGCGGCAGCGCATCGCGCTTGTGCCCGCACGCCGAGCACGTCTTGCTGCTGGCGTAGAAGCGATCAGCCACCACGATTTGACCGCCGCGCATCGCCGCCTTGTACTCCAACTGCCGCCGGAACGCGAAGAAACTCATGTCGGCGATGGACCGGGCCAGATGGCGGTTCTTGACCATGCCACGCACGTTCAGGTCCTCGACGCCGATGGTGTGGAACCGGCGCGTGAGGTCCGTCGTGAGCTTGTGCAGGGCATCCGAGCGGATGGCGGCAATGCGGGCGTGCAGCTTCGCCAGCCTGGCCCTGGCCTTCTTGCGGTTGGCCGATCCCTTGACCTTGCGCGACAGGCTGCGCGATGTTCTGCGCAGACGGTCCAGCAGCGCCTTGTGGGCCTTCGGACCAGGGATCGCCTCCCCCGTCGAGAGCGTCGCCAGTGCCGACACGCCCAGATCGACACCCGCAGCGCCTTGGTTTTCGGCTTTGGGCAGGTGCGAACTGTCGGGCGTGTCCACGGTGAGGCTGACGTACCAGCGGTCGGCTACACGCAAGACCGTGGCCGACATGATCTTGCCAGCGAAGCGCAACGTCTCGCGCATGCGCACCCAGCCGAGATTGGGGATGCGCATGCGTGAACCGTCGATGTCGAACTGGTCGTTGGTGAGCGTGAAGCGGTCATGCACGCCCTTCTTGCGGAACTGCGGATAGCGGGCGCGGCCCGTAAAGAAGTTCTGGAACGCTTGCCCCAACTGGATGATCGCCATCTGTGGCGCGTTCTTGGTCACGTCCAGCATCCACGGGAACTGCTCACGCTTGACGGCGTTCAACTGGCGGCGCAACGCGGCCTGCGATGGCTTCGGCAGGCGGTTGTCGGACTTCCATGCCTCGTACTGCCGTTTCCATTCGGCCAGCGCCCAGTTGTAGGCGAAACGCGCGACCCCGGCAGCGCGGGCGAGATAGGTCGCCTGCGCGTTGTTCGGGTCGAGCGCGATCTTGTGGGTGATCAGCATGCCGCATTCTCCACGGCGGCCCGTACGCCGTCGAGCAGCGTCTGGTTCTTGCGCGAGCGGCTGCCATACAACCGAGCGCTGAACACCGTGATGATCTCCAGCACGTCCTTGGCAAGGTCTTCCTCGAACGTGGTGTCGTCGCCTTGGTTGAGAATCACGACCTCCACGTTCTTGGCCTCGCAGATGGCAAACACCAGTTCCGCGCCGAAGCGCAGCAGTCGATCCTTGTGTGTGATGACCAGTCGCCCGACTTCGCCGTCGATGATCGCGTCCAGCAGGCGTTTGAGTCCCTTCTTGTGGTAGTTCATGCCGGAACCCAGGTCGGCGATGACCTCGAACGTCCAGCCCTGGCGGGCGCAATACAGCT
>JBMFWV010000012.1:0-55270 GCA_049964915.1 Rhizomicrobium sp. | reverse complement strand
GGTCGCGCCAGCAATTCCTCATGTTCGCGCCGACCGCAGGCGTCTGCGGCAGGTGCTCATCAACCTCCTCTCCAACGCGATCAAGTTTACGCCGGAAGGTGGGAAGGTCATTGTGCGGGCGCGCAGGGCGAGCGGTGGTGTGGTGATAGATGTGTGCGATACCGGCATCGGGATCGCGCAAGAGGATATTCCCCGGGCGATGGAATATTTCGGTCAGGTAGATTCGACGCTCGCCCGACGCTACGAGGGCAGCGGGCTCGGATTGCCGCTCTCCCGGCAGATCATGGAACTGCATGGCGGCAAGCTCGTGCTTCGTAGCAAGCCCGGTGAAGGCACAACCGTAACCCTCAGTCTGCCTGAAACGCGGCTGCTGGATGGCCGGAAGGCCGCGGCATGATCCGGTCTCGGCGCTTTCACGGCGCCCGACTCGCAATTTTCTGCATCAGCCTCTATATGGTCTCTGGGAGTCCGGTCGCGGGCGAAGCTATCGCCAACCCGGTCAGGTCCGGAAGGAAGCAGCCGTAACGAATCCGCTTTGGGTCGTGGCCGGGCTCTCACTTATCCACAGAAACGCCGCCGGAGCCCGCACTGCTCGGCCGCGGCTTGATATAGTCGGCCATGGACCAAGACGAGACGCTGGACGAAGGGCCGAGCCTCGGCCTCGAGGCGCCGCCGCAAAAGAGCGCCGAGCAATATCGTGTGCTTGCGCGCAAATATCGCCCCTCCGACTTCACCGGGCTGATCGGCCAGGAACCATTGGTCAGAACGCTGAAGAACGCGTTTGCCACGGGCCGTATTGCCCATGCCTTCATGCTCACTGGCGTGCGTGGGGTTGGCAAGACCACGACGGCGCGTATCGTCGCGCGCGCACTAAATTGCGTGGGCCCTCAAGGCACGCAAACCGGGCCAACGATCCGGCCTTGTGGAGTCTGCGAGCCCTGCCGCGCTATCGCTGAATCGCGCCATGTCGATGTGCAGGAGATGGATGCCGCCTCGCGGACTGGCATCGACGACATCCGCGAGATCATTGAGGGTGTCCGCTATGCCCCAGCTTCGGCTCGCTACAAGGTCTACATTATCGACGAAGTGCATATGCTTTCGAAGCAGGCCTTCAACGGGCTGCTGAAAACGCTCGAAGAGCCACCGCCGCATGTAAAATTTATCTTCGCCACCACCGAAATCCGCAAGGTTCCGGTGACCGTGCTTTCGCGCTGCCAGCGCTTTGACTTGCGCCGGATCGAGCCGGAAGTTCTCATCGCTCATCTCAGGACGATCGCGGACAAGGAGCAGGTGCCCATCGCTGATGATGCGCTGGCTCTGATTGCGCGCGCCGCAGAGGGCTCGGTTCGGGATGCGCTATCGCTGCTTGATCAGGCGATCGCCCATGACGAAGGTCAGCCGATCGCGGCGCAGAGCGTGCGTACGATGCTGGGACTGGCTGATCATGGACGCATCCTCGATCTGTTCGAGGCTCTGATGGGCGGGCAGATCGAGACGGCCTTACGCGAACTCGAAGGCCTACATGGACTTGGCGCTGACCCCTTGCAGGTGATGCAGGATCTGTTGGAGCTGACCCACTTTCTTACACGGCTCAAGGTTGCGCCAGCGGCCGAAGGCTTCTTTGATGGCAGTTCCGGGGAAGCACGACGGGCCGCGCAGCTGGCTGCGGGCTTGACCGTGCCAGCTCTGACCCGGACCTGGCAGCTTTTGCTCAAGGGGCTCCTCGAAGTTCGCGACGCGAGCCGACCTTTGGCGGCCTGCGAGATGGCACTCATCCGCCTCGCCTACGCCGCTGATCTGCCGCCAACCGATCGGCTGGTGCGCGAGGTAATGGAAAGCATGTCGACGCGGCCTGCTGCCCCGGCAGCAACCATGCCTGCCGCACCATCGGCGCCGCTGGTTACGGCGCGTAGCCGCAGCGATGGCCGTGCCCCGGTGCTGGCGCAGCAGACGGTTCCGCAGGCGCAAGGTGATGCCGGACCAAGTCTGTGCACCCTCGAGGATGTTGTCGCTCTTGCCATGGCCAGGGGCGCTGCAGTGCTTAAGGTTCACCTTGAGAACGATGTGCATCTGGTGGCCCTTGAGCCAGGACGCCTCGAGTTCCGGCCAGGACCACGCGCGCCACGTACCCTTGCCCAAGATCTGGCGCAGAAACTCAAGGACTGGACCGGCCAGCGCTGGGTGGTAAGCCTGGCCCGTGAGGGCGGCGCACCGAGCATTGCCGAAGCGCGCAAGGCGAAGATCACGGCTCGCCTGGAGCGGGTCCTGGCGGAGCCCATGGTGCGTGCGGTTCTGGATCGCTTTCCCGGAGCCGAGGTTATTCGGGTCATAGACAAGGAACCGCTGCTCGCTACGGATGGCGAGACTGGCGAGGAGGATGAATGATGGAACTGGCCGATCTGTTTCAACAGGCCAAAGCCATGCAGGAAAAAGCTGCAGCGATGCAGGCCGAGCTGGAGCGCCTTGAGGTCGAAGGCGTCGCCGGCGGTGGACTGGTCCGTGTCACCATGACCGGAAAGTCCGAGCTGAAGCGCGTGACCATCGATCCCTCGCTGTTCGTGGCCGAGGAACGGCAGGTCGTCGAAGATCTGATCGTTGCAGCGGCCGGCGATGCCAAGGCCAAGGTCGAACGTCGTCTTGGCGATGAGATGCAGAAGCTCGCCGGCGGGCTTGGTTTGCCGCCGGGATTCAAGATGCCGGGATTTTAGGCAGCTAGAGAAAGTTCTCCGGCCAGATCATGGTGCGCCACATATGGGCGACGGGTGAGTCGTCAAAGCCGAGGCCCTCTTCGGGCTGACGGAAGTTGCGCCCGATGATGTCCTCGAACAGCTCCAACTGGGGAGCTTCCGTGCTTTCGAAACTGTAGACATCGTTGAGTGTGATGATGCGGCTGGTCATGTACCAGGCGTGATGGCGTGCGGCCTCTGCCTCCTTCTGGATGTGGGGAGGCGGCACATATTCCCGTCCGAAGAAGCGATGGTAGATCTCGGGATAGTCATAGCCCACCTCGGGATCGGGCAAAAAGCGCAGTGCCTGATGTTTTTCGATTGCCCAGGCAATTTCCGCGCTGACATAGGGGCGCACCAGCTGCGCACTCCAATAGCCATGCTCGGCATGGATCAGTGCGCCCATGGCGATGTCGTGCAGCAGGCAGGCCATGACCACGCTTTCGCTGTGGCCGGCCTCGAGGGCGTGAAAGGCACTGAGGGCGAGATGATTACGCACGATGGCGCCGAAGCGGTAGCGAAAGAAGTCGAGCAATGTTGGCTTTTGCGGCATCGCCGCATAGGCCGGATTGTCACCCATCATGAAGACGGTATCGGGCCCCAATTGGGCGATGAGGCGGCGCTCGAGGCTGCCGTCATTGCCGACCAAGGTCAGGGGATGGGGCATGATGAGCCGGTTGGGGGCAATCGTCACGTGAACTCCGCAGCGGGGGATTTTCGCGGCGGCACCATGACAAGATGGCTGCAGCGCTGCTAGAAGAAATTATGGCCAATTATCCTGTCGGTCCGGAAATCGAACGTCTCGTGCAGCTGTTGGGCAGGCTGCCCGGTTTGGGCCCGCGTTCGGCGCGCCGCGCCACTCTTACGTTGCTAAAGAAACGCGAACAGTTGCTCGAGCCTTTGGCCGCCGCGTTGCGTCAGGCTGCCGAAGCCATCAAGAACTGTGAGATCTGCGGCAATCTCGATAGCCAGTCGCCGTGTGCGCTGTGTCGCGACAACCGTCGGGATCTCAAGGTGCTTTGTATCGTCGAGGACGTTGCTGATCTTTGGGCGCTGGAACGTGCTGGCGTCTTCAAGGGACGCTATCACGTGCTGGGCGGTGCGCTCAGTGCGTTGGATGGGGTGACACCCGAGCGACTGAACCTCAAGGGACTGCTCGAGCGGATCGAGGCCGGGGTCAGGGAAGTCATTCTCGCCATGAATGCGACGGTGGAAGGCCAAACCACCGCCCACTGGCTGAGTGATCTGATCGCGCCGAGCGGGGTCAAGATCAGCCGTCTTGCCCATGGTGTGCCTGTGGGTGGCGAACTCGATTATCTCGACGAAGGCACGCTGGCTGCGGCCTTTGCGGCGCGGCGGGGATTTTAGCGGCGTCGCCGACCGTGCCGGCCGGTCCTCTCATTCTTCATCCGCCGCGTCATCCACGCTTACCTCCTCAAGGTCTTCGGGGACGGCCAAGCCAAGCAGCGTCGTGGCGGAGCGCGATGGCAGGATTTCAACATCGCGCAGCTTGCGGTTCATCACCCGGGTGCGGGTGCCGAGACGATCGATGGTATTGGAGGCGGCACCCAGCTGGCGCTTGAGGGTATCGACCACCTTGCCATGCTCGGCGAACTCGCTGCGCACCGCCGCAAGCAGCTGCCAGACTTCGCTTGAGCGCTTTTGAATGGCCAGCGAGCGAAACCCCATTTGAAACGCGTTGAGCATGGAGGCAAGCGTGGTCGGACCTGCCAGCGTCACGCGATAGTCCCGCTGCAGCCCGTCAAAGAAGCCGGGACGACGGAGGATTTCGGCGAACAGGCTTTCCGTCGGCAGAAACAGCACTGCAAAATCGGTCGTCACGGGCGGATTGATGTATTTTTCAGCGACCGCTTTGGCAAAGCTGCGCACCCGTGTTTCCAGGGCGGCTCCTGCGGCCTCGACGCCGGCGCCATCGCCGCTTTCGGCAGCGGCGAGAAGCCGTTCATAATCGTCTTGGGGAAATTTGGCGTCGATCGGCAGGAGCAGGTCGCTGTCGTCCTCCGGGCTTGAAAAGCGCACCGCATATTCCACACGCTCGGCACTTTCGGGACGGCACTGCGCATTGCGCACAAACTGATCGGGGGCAAGAAACTGTTCGAGCAGGGCGCCAAGCTGCACCTCGCCCCAGGTGCCGCGGGTTTTGACATTGGTCAGGACCCTTTTGAGGTCGCCCACGCCGGTGGCCAGGCTCTGCATCTCTCCCAGTCCCTGGTGTACCGCCTTGAGCTGTTCAGAGACCGTGCGGAAGGACTCGCCCAGCCGCTGCTCGAGCGTAGACTGCAGCTTCTCTTCGACCGTCTGACGCATCTGCTCCAATTTTTGTTCATTGTTGGTGCGGATGGTTTCGAGCTTGGCATCGACGCTGGTGCGCAAGGCATCGGCTGCCGCTGTCTGTTTTTCGGTCAGCTGCGCCAGCTGCTCAAGGGTCGATTGCAGCTTCTCTTCGACGGTCTGACGCATCTGCTCCAGCTTCTGTTCATTGTTGGTGCGGATGGTTTCGAGCCTGGCATCGACGCTGGTGCGCAAGGCATCCGCCGCCGCTGCCTGCTTTTCGCTGAGCTGGGTCAGCTGGAGGAGAAGCCCGTCCAGCCGTTCTTTCTGCTGCCCGCTCATGTCCTTCAGGGTTGTGAGCCATTGCTCGGAGGAAAGCCTGAAATTCGTGGTCAGCTCTTCGCGCAGCGCCCGTGCCTCGTCCGCCTGGCGCCGGTCGAAGGTCTCAAGGCGGGTCTCGAGGGCAAGCCGCAGCGCCTCCTGACCACGTTCGAGTTTGCCGCCCAGCTCTTCGCGCAGGCCTCTGGTCTGTTCGCTGAGCTCGGTCCGACTGCGGTCGGCTTCGGCGCGGATCAGCTCGCCCAGCTCTCCGCCCTGGCGCCGGCGCCAAGCCAGCGCCGCAAGGATAGCGGCAGCAAGGCTGAAGCCGGCGCTCAAAAGGGCAAAAATGTGCGCCATGTCCGCTTTGTCTCCCCGGTCCGAACGTTTCGGGAACCATAACCGATTCGCAGTTTCTTGACCGGCAACCGACGTGCCATTATCTGAGGCCTATGAGCGTTCGCCCGATCCTGATTGCGCCCGATCCGCGCCTGAAACTCGTCTCCGAGCCGGTGACGGGGGTGGACGATCATATCCGAACCCTTGTCGCCGACATGGTCGAGACCATGTACGACGCGGAAGGGATCGGACTTGCTGCGATCCAGGTTGGCGTCGCCAAGCGCATCCTCGTCCTGGATGTCGAGCAAAAAGAGGAACGGCGCAATCCGCGTGTATTCATAAACCCTATCATCACCTGGAGCTCTGAGGCGACCGCGGTGATGGAGGAGGGCTGTCTGTCCGTCCCCGAAATCTGGGATGAAGTGGAACGGTCGCAGGCGATCAAGGCTGAGTATCTGGACGCTGATGGCGTTCTACAAAGCCTTGAAGCAGAAGGCATTTTGGCTGTTTGCCTGCAGCATGAGATGGATCATCTGAACGGTGTTCTGTTTGTTGATCACCTTTCGAAATTGAAGCGCTCGATGGCGCTCAAAAAGCTCGCCAAAGCGAAGAAGCTGAAAAAGGCCAGCTGACATGGCCTTGCGTCTGGCCTTCATGGGCACGCCGGATTTTGCCACGCCCACGCTTGCGGAGCTGCTGGCGCAGGGCCATGACATCGCTGCTGTCTATTCGCAGCCACCGCGGCCCAAGGGGCGGGGATTGCAGGCTGAGCCCTCTGCGGTGGCACGGCTTGCCGCGCGCTATGGCCTTGAGGTGCGCACCCCCATCAGTCTCAAGGGCGTGGCGGAGCAGGAGGCCTTTGCCGCGCTTGGTCTCGATGCGGCTGTGGTGGTCGCCTATGGTCTCTTGCTGCCCAAGAGGGTGCTCGAGGCAACGCGCCTGGGCTGTTTCAACCTTCATGGTTCGCTCTTGCCACGCTGGCGCGGGGCGGCGCCTCTGCAGCGGGCGATTATGGCTGGCGATGTGCAAACCGGGGTCATGGTGATGCGCATGGATGAGGGCCTTGATACCGGTCCCATTTTGATGGCCGAGCGCACGGCGATTGGGCGCAAGACATTTGGCGAACTGCATGACGAGCTGGCCCGGCTTGGCGCCGATCTGATGGTGCGGGCCCTCGCCGCGCTGGAGCGCGGCAGCATTGTGCCCCAGCCGCAGCCAAGCGAGGGGATCTGCTATGCACACAAGATCCAGAAGGAGGAGGCACGCATCGACTGGAACCGGGGGGCGGCCGAGCTGGACTGTCTCATCCGGGCGCTGTCGCCCGTGCCCGGCGCCTGGTGCGAGGTGCGTGGCGAGCGGCTGAAAATCCTCCTCGCCGAACCGGTCGACAAGAGCGGGGCTCCCGGCGAGGTGCTTGATGGGCATATGACCGTCGCCTGCGCAGCGGGAGCGTTGCGGCTCCTGCGGGCCCAGCGGGCGGGGCGCGCGCCCATGGCAGCTGAGGAGTTGTTGCGGGGATTTGTGCTCAATCCCGGCGAACGGCTCGGCTGATGGCGCGCTACCGTGTGCGCATCGAGTATGATGGGGGGCCATTTTGTGGCTGGCAGCGCCAGAACAATGGCCCTTCGGTGCAGGGCGCAATCGAAGAGGCGATCTTCAGGTTCAGCGGCGAACAGGTAACGCTGTCGGCGGCCGGGCGCACCGATGCCGGCGTGCATGCCTTGGGGCAGGTCGCCCATTTTGATCTTTCGCGCGAGTTTGCCGCGTCGAAGGTGCGCGACGCTCTCAATCACTTCCTGCGCCCTGCGCCGGTGGCGATCCTCGATGCAACACAGGTGGCGGAGGATTTTCATGCGCGGTTCTCGGCAAAGGCCCGCCATTACCGCTATCGCATCGTGTGCCGACGGGCGCCGCTTGCATTGGAACGTGGACGCGCATGGCAGCTCGCACGCAGGCTTGATGGCGTAGCCATGCATGCCGCTGCACAAACGCTCATCGGCACGCATGATTTTACCACCTTCCGTGCTGCGGAGTGCCAGGCCAAATCGCCGGTCCGGACGCTGGACCGCCTGGAGGTTACCGCGCAGGGTGATGAGCTCTTGATCGCGGCCTCGGCGCGCTCCTTCTTGCACCACCAAGTGCGCTCGATGGTGGGAACCCTGAAGCTGGTGGGCGAGGGCAAGTGGACCGCGCGCGATGTGGCGGGCGCCCTTGCGGCCGCAAGTCGCGAGCGCTGCGGTCCGGTGGCGCCGGCCGACGGCCTTTATCTTGTAGCTGTCGACTACTGAAGATCGATCAGTTCAACCTGGTCCGGATCGATTGCCTCACCAAAAAATATCTGACCAATGCGGGCAAAGCGCTCAGGAGCATCGGTGACCAGAAAGCGCGGTGCAGGCGGTGCGCTGCGGTCGGCTCTGAGCTGACGCACGCGCAGCAGCTCCGTCACCGCGGCAGCGGTGGTTTGAGCGCTGTCTACGAGTGCAAGTTCAGGACCGGCAATTCGGCGGATCACCTCACGCAGGACAGGATAATGGGTGCAGCCCAGAAGCAGCGCCCGCGGCGCAGGGCTTTGGCTGAGGACTGGTTCCAGATAGTGCCGTACCACCAGCTCGGTGATCTGCCCATCGATAAGCCCTTCCTCAGCCAGCGGCACGAAGAGCGGACAGGCCTGCTGCAGCACTGTTGCGCGGCCGCCGATCGCGCGGGCGTAAGCGCCCTCCTTTACCGTCCCCTCGGTGGCGAGGACTGCGATGGGGCCCTGCGGTGCCACAGCAAGGGCGGCCGCAGCTCCCGGCTCGATAACCCCGAGCACCGGAAGTGGCGTGAAGCTTGCGGCCAGCTCGCGGGCGGCAAGGCTTGCGGTATTGCAGGCGATCACAATCAGCTTGACGCCGCGCAGGGCCAAAGCCTGCGCTGCCTGCATGGCGTAGCGGCGCACGGTGGTGGCACTCTTGGTGCCGTAGGGAAGGCGGGCAGTATCACCGAGATAGATGAACTGTTCTGAGGGCAACGCAGACTTCAAGGCCTGCATCACCGTCAGTCCACCCATGCCTGAATCGAAGATGCCGATTGCGGCCTGGTTCATCGCGGGGGAGAAGCAAAATAGGTCTTGAGTAGCGCCGTATAGATATCTGTCAGCTGCGCGATCTCGCAGACCGGCATGCATTCGTCGACCTTATGCATGGTGGTACCTGGAAGACCCAGTTCGGCGACCGGACACATGTCCTTGATGAATCGTGCATCGGAAGTTCCGCCACCGGTCGACAGCAGCGGTGCTTCCGTGGTGACGGTGCGGACGGCTCGGGCAATGAGTTCGGTAAAAGCACCCGGCTTGGTCAAAAAGGCCTCGCCGCTGACGCGGGTTTCGAGTGTGATCTGTCCACCCATGCGCGCCGCGACCGCGTCGGCCCGCGCCCGCAAGCGCTGTTCCAGTTGCTGGGGCGTGTGCAGTTCGTTGAAGCGGATATTGCAGCGGGCCTGGGCTACGGCCGGAGAGACATTGCCGGCGGTGTTGCCGACATCAAAGCTGGTGAAGACGAGGGTTGAAGGCTCAAAGTGCTCGGTGCCGCCGTCCAAAGGCTCGCCGGCCAGCTCGCTTGCGAGCGTGGCCAGGATGGGAATGGGATTGAGGGCACGCTGGGGATAGGCGGTATGACCCTGAATGCCGCGCACGGTAAGGGACACGTACATCGAACCCCGGCGGCCGATTTTTACGGTGTCGCCGGAACGTGCTGCCGCAGTGGGTTCGCCGACCAGACAATGGTCAAGCTGCTCTGCCTGTGCCCTCATCCAGCCGAGCATCTTGCGTGTGCCGTTGATCGAGACCCCTTCCTCATCGCCGGTAATCAGAAGCGAGATCGAGCCCTTTGGCCGGCCACCCTCGAGCACGCGCGCGCAGGCCTCGACAAAGGCGGCAATCGCGGACTTCATGTCTGCTGCGCCACGGCCATAAAGGACCCCATCGCGGATCTCACCGCCGAAGGGGTCAACGGTCCAGGCCGCAACATCGCCGACCGGAACCACGTCCGTATGTCCGGCAAAGCCAAGGTTCGGCTGCGTGGTGCCCAGCCGCGCATAGAGATTGTCTACCCCTGCGGTGCCTTCTTCTTCGAAGCGCAGGCGCTGGCAGTGAAACCCCAGCGGGGTGAGGGCCCGTTCCAGCACGTCAAGGGCGCCGGCGTCCTTGGGCGTGACCGAAGGGCAGCGGATTAGGTCCTGGGCAAGGGAGATGGCATCGATCATGGTCGCGATTTAGGCTGGCCAAGGTGCACGGGTCAATCAGCGCGAAGGAGGAATGCAGCATGGGACGACTTGAGGGCAAGGTTGCGGTGATCACGGGGGCGGGAAGCGGCATTGGCCGGGGGACCGCTGAACTCTTTGCCCGCGAGGGGGCACGGATCATCGCGGCGGACATCGCCGATGATCGCGGCCGGCGCCTGGAAGAGAGCGCGCCGGGGCGGATCAAATATGTCCACTGCAACGTGCTTGAAGAAGCTGAGATCGTGGCGGCCATCGCCGCGGCCGAAGCTGAGTTCGGTCGGCTGGACTGCGTGTTCAACAATGCTGGTGCCGGTGGGGCCAATGAGACGGTTGATCAGATCAGTGCCGAGAGCTTTGACAGCGTCATGCATCTGCATGTGCGCGCCGCGCTCTTCGGTATCAAGCATGCGGTGCCGGCCCTCAAACGGGCCTCTGGAGGGGCCATTATCAGCACCGCGTCGGTGGCGGGTCTAAGCGCTGGTTATGGGCCCGTACTCTATTCGATTGCCAAGGCGGCCATCATCCACATGACCACCGTGGCGGCGGTGCAGCTCGCCGAACACCGCATCAGGGTCAATTGTATCTGTCCTGGCCTTATCGCCACCAACATCTTTGCCACGGCACTGGGCCTTCCCAGCCAGCTCGCCGATACCCGTCTTGAGGCCATTGCGACGGCGGCCAGCGACAGTCAGCCGATCCGTCGCGGGGGCTTGCCCCGCGACATTGCGGAGGCTGCGCTTTATCTGGCGTCGGACGGTTCTGATTGGGTCACCGGTCAGGCCCTCGTCGTTGATGGGGGTCTGACGCTTGGTCCTGTGGGCATGCAGCAGATGAGTGCGTTTGCCCCCATTGTGCAGGCTTTGATGCCAGAGGCAGCGGAGTTCAATCAAACTCCTTGAGCAGCCGGTCGATATAGTCGAGCTCTTCTCGGGAGCGCCCAGATTCGCCGGCCCGCTTGCGGAGTTCCTGCAGGATCTGGCGCGCACGCTTCAGCGTTGATTTGTCAGGCAGCTGCAGGTTTTCGCCGCTAATGGCGCCTTGCGCGCCTTGCGGCCGGCCGAAGGGATCTTGGTTCTCTGACGCGGTGCCGGCCACGCCGGAGCCGGCCTGCTCGGCCAGGTTGGCGATACCCTTCTGCAAGTCCAGGAGCGCCTGCTTTTGCGCTGTGCCGGCGTCATAAAGATGGCGCGCGAAGAGCTCTTCCGCGGCCTTGCCCATCGCCTTTGCAGCATCGTTGAGGCTCTCGGGTATCTTGGCGTGGTTTGCTCCGAGCCCTTTGAGCACCTGACCAAGTGCGGTTTTGAGGCGGGATTGTGCCTCTGCCAGTGCCTTGGGCGTGCCATCCTTTGGTACGCTGTCACCCTGGCGCAGCCGATAGGTCTTATCGAGCAGTTCGCGCTGGCGTCCGGTGATATCGCCGAGCTTTTTGATGGCGTCGGTGGCGGCTTTGCCTGCTGCGGATTGGCCGCTACCCATTTCGCCCTGGGCCGTCTGCACCTGCATGTTTTCAATTAGATTCTGCAACAGGGCCAGCAGCTGTGCGGCCTTGGCGCGATCACCGATCTGCGCCAGCTGCTGAATCGCCTTCATCATGTCTTGGAGTTCCTGCCCGGTTATGATTCGGACATGGGGCTGGGGTGACGTCATGGCACCTGGAGCGGCGTTTTGTGCCAGCTTCGCCAGATACTCTTGCAGCACCTTTTGATAGCGCTGCATCAGCGCGTTGATCTGGCTCTGGGGGGCGCCGCTCGCCAGTGCCTTTGTCAGCATGGCCTGGAGCGCGCGCAATTGCTGACCAAGACGGGTGGCGTCCTTGTGATCTAGGGCGAGTGCGGTCTGCCAGAGAAGGTCCTCAACGCGCACGAGGTCGTGGCGATCGTGGAGATTGAGCAAGGCGTGGTAGGCGCTGCGGATCGCCAGATAGGCCCCCAGCCTGTCGGCAAAAAAGTATTGTGGTGCGAGTGTCAACGCGTTGAGTGTCGCCACCACGTTCGGAAGGGCCGCCAGATCGCCAACGATCAGATTACGTCGCTGTTCGACGAGGGCGCGCGCCAGAGGATTGGTGAAGATGCGCTGCGGCAGAGTAAAGATGGCCGCTGCACTCTGCCCGCTCTTTCCCGCAGCATCTGTGGCTTTAAGGATCGCGCGGACCTTGATGCCGGCATAGGGGCTTTGGGTCAGATCCTCGTACACTGTCTCGCGCAAGGTCTTGGCACTGGGGTCATCGACCGGCAGGGCCACCACCACCGGCGTTTTGCGCACGCCCTCAAGTGGCGTCAGGCTAAGCTCGAGTTTGGCAATGCCATAGTCATCCTTGGCAAGGATCGAGATTTTGGTGGCATCGCGTGCCGTAGGCTGTGGAGGGGCGGCAAAGCCGACCACCGGCGGACGATCAGCCTGAACCTCGATCTGCCAGTGGGCGAGGGTGTGGCCATCGGCGATCACGGTCAGGCGCTGGCTCGTGATGAGCGCCGATGTGTTCACGAACTCGCCACGATGTCCGCCGGACGGTGCTGCAAAGCGCGGTGTACGCCCTTGGTCGCTGGTCAATCGTGGCGGGGCAAGGGCGCCATGCACGTGGATCACCAGCTGTGAGCCTTGTGGCACCAAGATTCGCTTTGTGTGGCCGCCGAGATAGAGCGGCGCCTCCCCTGTATAGGCAGGAGGGGTGATCCAGGCATCCAGACGTGCGCTCTGGGCGGGCGAAAAATCGGGCCGGAAGGCACCAGCCAGGCGCGCGGACCAGTTGTGGCCGGCAACCACGACGCCGCCGACCACAAGAGCAAGCACGGCAAAGCGCAGGCCACGCGGATCCTTTTTTGCCAGGTCGGGATGAGCAAGACCAAGGCGCAGCCGCGTGATGCGGGCGAGTGCGGCCCGCCGGTGCGCCCGCCACAGGGCTTCAGCAAAGGCATTGCCCCGGCCGAGGACCAGGGTGTCTTCGGCTTCGCTGATGGGCCGGTGTGCGAGGGTTGAATCGCGTTCGAGGCGGCGGGCGCCCTCCTGCCAGCTCGGCCAGGCGAAGCTCTGCCACTGCAAAAAAATTCGATCGGCAATAGCGACGATGACGAGCAGCAGCAGGAAGAGGTGCAGCCAGCCAGGCAGTCGCGCAAAGGTACCAAAGAGTGCCGCAGCCAGCCACAGACCGATCAGGCCGGTGGCAGGCCACAGCCCGGACCACAGCCGTTCGAATGCCGCGATGACGCGCGCCAGCGCGATGAAGCGCTCGACGCGGTCAGTTTTCCAGCCAGGGCGGGAGTTGATCCTGTTGGACAAGGGCATCCTCATCTGCGCGGCCACGTATGATCGCCCAGTCTTTTGCCTCGACGAGCACCTCGGCGGCAGGCGGTCGTGCATTGTACGACGATGCCATGACGGCGCCATAGGCCCCCGCGGTCAGAATGGCGACAAGATCGCCAGCTTTGAGCTCGGGAAGACTGCGTTCGTGTGCGAAGAGATCGGCGGTTTCGCACACCGGACCCACAACATCGTAGACAGTTGTGTTCGCTTTGGGGCCGTTCAAGGGCAGGATCTCGTGATAGGCATCATAGAGCGCAGGGCGCAGGAGATCGTTCATGCCGGCATCGAGGATCGCAAAGCGCTTGGTTTCCGTCTCTTTGATGTAAATGACGCGCGCCACAAGGATGCCGGCTTCCGCCACGATGCGCCGCCCAGGTTCGAAGATGAGCTGCGCCTCAAGGGAGCGGGTCAAGGCAGCGATCATGGCGCCATAGGCGCTGGGCTCGGCAGGCGGGGCATTGTCTGCACGATAGGCAACCCCGAGCCCGCCACCGAAATCGATCGAGGTGATGGGGAGGCCTTCGGCGCGCAGCTGCCGGGCGAGCGCGATGATGCGGGTGAAGGCAGCTTCAAACGGAGCCAGCTCGACGATCTGGCTGCCAATATGACAATCGATGCCGACGATACGAATGCCGTCGAGACGGGCAGCTCTGGCATAGACCTGGTGGGCGCGATTCCAGGAAATACCGAATTTGCTTTGCTTGGTGCCGGTGGTGATCTTGGCGTGGGTTCGGGCATCGACATCGGGGTTGACCCGGATGGCGACGGGTGCGCGTGTGCCCAAAGAGAGGGCAACGCTATTGAGTGCTTCCAGTTCGGCTTCGCTTTCGACGTTGAACTGCAAGATGCCGGCGGTGAGCGCGCGCGTCATCTCGCCAACGGTTTTGCCGACCCCCGAATAAACAATGCGGGCGGGGGGAATGCCGGCGGCCAGCGCCTTGCGCAGTTCGCCGCCCGACACGATGTCGGCGCCGCAGCCCAGCCGCGCCAGCTGGCGCAGAATGGCAAGATTGCCATTGGCCTTGACCGAATAGGCGATCAAGGACCCTTTCGGCATGGCTGCGGCGAAGGTCTCATAGTGATGGCGTAGTGCGGCCCCTGAGTAACAGTAAAATGGCGTCCCGACCTCTTGCGCCAGGGTCGCGAGATTGACCTCTTCGGCATGAAGGGTGCCGTCCCGATATTCGAAGTAACGCATTATTGTCCCAGTGGGCTTGGGGGGCGCGATGGATCCTGCTGGCGCTTGGGCGTGGGCTTGCCATCGGGCATGACGAGGTTGGATTTAACCCCGCATCCCGCCAGCACGAGCACAAGGGCGCCCAGCGCCAGAATACGGCGGATCATGAGAGCTGTCCGCGCCAATAGGCGATCTGTTCACGCACGCGCTCAGGTGCAGTGCCGCCGAAGCTGCGCCGCGCTTTGACTGAGGCCTCGAGCGTCAGGACCTCATAGACCCGCGCGTCGATGCGCGCTTCGACCTTCTGCATCTGCGACAAGGGCAGGTCGGCTAATGCCACACCCATCTGTTCAGCCTGTTTGACAATTGCACCGGCGATATGGTGGGCCTCGCGGAAGGGAATTGAAAGCTCGCGCACACACCAGTCGGCGAGGTCCGTGGCCGTGGGAAAGCCGGCTTCGGCCGCCTTGCGCATTGCTTCGGGACGTACCGTGAGATCGCTGAGCATGCCCGCCATCGCGGCAAGGCACAGTTCGAGTGCGTCGGCGGCGGCAAACACCGCCTCCTTGTCTTCCTGGAGGTCTTTGGCATAGGCGAGGGCTAGTCCCTTGATCACCGTCGCGAGGCCAACGAAGCTGCCAAGAATGCGCCCGCTTTTGGCGCGAACGAGTTCGGCGGCATCCGGATTGCGTTTTTGGGGCATGATGGATGAGCCGGTCGAGAAGGCATCGCTGAGGCGGATAAAGCCGAAGCCCGGATTGGCCCATACCACGATTTCTTCGCCCAGCCGGGACAGGTGAGTGGCCGCAATGGCAGCGGCCGCGAGGTAATCAAGGGCGAAGTCGCGCGCCGCAACCGCGTCGAGGGAGTTGCGTGCAGGCCCGTCAAAGCCCAGAGCCTTGGCCGTCATCGTGCGGTCGATGGGGTAGGGTGTTCCAGCTAAGGCCGCGGCGCCCAACGGGCAATCGTTGAGACGACGGGCGCACTGCACAAAGCGGTCGCAGTCGCGGGCGAACATTTCGACATAGGCCAAACAATGGTGGCCAAAGGTCACCGGCTGGGCCGGCTGCATATGGGTAAAACCCGGCATGATGGTGTCGGCATGGGCCGCAGCCAGATCGAGCAGAACCTGCTGCAGGGCCCTGAGCCCAGCCGTGGCGCGGCCGCAGGCCGTACGCACCCACAACCTGAAATCGGTGGCGACCTGATCATTGCGGGAACGCGCGGTGTGCAGGCGGCCGGCGACCGGCCCGATCTTTTCGGCCAGCCGGCTTTCGATGTTGAGATGCACGTCCTCGAGGCTCCGCTTGAATTCGAAGTCGCCAGCCGCGATCTCGGCTTCGATCTCCTCCAGGCCGCCGACGATCGCCGCACCGTCGGCCTCGCTGATGATGCCGCAGGCGGCCAGCATCCGGGCATGAGCCTTCGATCCGGCAAGATCTTCGTGGGCGAGGCGTTTGTCGAAATCGACGGAGGCGTTTATTTCCTCCATGATCGAAGCGGGGCCCGTGGAAAAACGTCCCCCCCACATCTTGTTCGTCGTCATTGGTGCTAGATGCCTCGATTTGTTGCCAAGGCCGTCCTCAAGCCCTTGCCTGCCGCCGCACTTGCCGCCGCGACTGCGGTCCTTGTTGGGGTTCTATATGTGATCCTGTCGGGGCCTGTCCACGCGGTCAGCAATCCGCCGGCGGCACTCTCCCGTCTGCAGCCGCTTCGCCATCCTCGCCTGGCACCGGATATCGCTGTTGCCGATGGGCGCGGCCAGCTGAAGATGCTGGACGCCTTCCGCGGGCACTATCTGCTCGTCAATCTCTGGGCGACCTGGTGTTCACCTTGTGTACGCGAGCTGCCCGCGCTGGCGGCGCTGCAGACCGCCCTCAAGGGTCGCGGCCTCGATATCGTGGCGGTCAATGTCGGCCATGCCGATGCGAAGACTATTCGTGCCTTTCTGGCTGCGCACCAGGCGGAGGGCCTCGGGGTGTGGCGCGATCCCGATCACGCCTTTATCCGGAGCTTTGATGCGTATGGGCTGCCGACATCGATCCTCATCGACCCTGAAGGGCGGGAGATCGCGCGGGTGGTGGGTACTGCCAAGTGGGATGCTCCCTCGGCCATCAGCTATTTTCGGCACCTGCTTGCCACCGTCCCAAGGCCGCTGTCCTAGGGCCGAACAGGAGCGTCGCCGGCGCCCTGGAGCAGACTTTCGATCGCCGCTGCTGCGTCCGGCACGCGGCTGACAAATTCCAGGCTTTCCGGGCGGGCAAAGCCGTGACGCACCGCGTGTTCGAGCAGCGCCAGGAGGGGAGTGTAATAGCCCGCGACGTCGACGAGGATGATGGGCTTGTGGTGGACGCCCAGCTGGGCCTCGGTCAGCACTTCGAAGAATTCGTCCAAAGTGCCAAAGCCGCCGGGCAGCAGGACGAAGGCGTCTGCGGCGGCCAGCAGGCGGCGCTTGCGACTCTGCAGGTCCGCCGTCAGCTCAAGGCTTTCGCCGTGGCTCATGGGGCGCTCCTGCTGCTGCAGAAATTCAGGCAGGATACCATGGACAGGCTGCCCCAGGGCCCTCACGGCGCGGGCGGTTTCGCCCATAAGACCGACGTCGCCGCCACCGAAAACCAGTGACCAGCCGGCCTGCGCGATCCGCTGGCCCAGCGCGCGGGCCTCTCGCCCAAACTGCGGATCATCGCCCAAGGACGAGCCGCAAAAGACACAGACGGTAAATAAATCGGACGACGATGGCGTTGCAGGGGAGGTCATGACAGGCGAGGCTTTCTCAGGCTTAAGCGGCGGAGCGCCGTGCGGCAGCGGACTTGGACCCTGGGGGCACAGGTTGCGGTTTGAGGCATAGCTTCGTAAACGACGCCAAAGTGAGGTTAGCTGTGCGCCGTCCATTCGTCATCCTGGCTGCCATTGCCGCTCTTGCCTTTATCGCCGGCTATCTGACCTTTGCCGGCGGCAACATGGGACATTGATTGATGCGACGATCGCTCGTTGAAGAAGGTGGTGGTACCCCACAGCTGGCCCCCCTGTGGCGGCTCATGCCCTATCTGTGGCCAAAGGGCAGGCCAGATCTGAGGCTGCGCGTTCTGGTGGCGGTCTCCTGCCTTGTTCTGGCCATTCTCGCCACCGCCACTTTTCCGGTGGTGATGCGCTACATCACCGACGCGCTGGCCAAGACCCCGGCGCAAATCGCTCTCAGCTCGGCGCTGTCGCTGGTGGGCGCCTATGTCTTCGCACGGATTTTGATGCAGGCCTTTGCCCAGCTGCGCGACGGAATCTTTGCCAAGGTTCAGTATCACGCCATGCGCGAGGTGGGGGTTTCGACCTTTGCCCATGTTCATACTCTGTCCTTGCGGTTTCATCTGGAACGCAAGACGGGCGGGCTGTCGCGGGTGATCGAGCGGGGTACCAAAGGCATCGATACGCTCCTGTCCTTTGCCCTTTTCAATATTTTTCCGACGCTGTTTCAGCTCCTGATCTTCTGCGCGATTCTGATCGCCACGCTCAACATCTGGATTGCGCTGGTTACCTTCACGATGGTGGTGGCCTATGGCTGGTTCACCCTGGCCGTGACACGTTGGCGTATCCAGTTTCGCCGGGATATGAACCAGTCTGATCAGGAGGCGAACACAAAGGCTGTCGACAGTCTTTTGAATTACGAGACGGTCAAATACTTCAACAACGAGGCGCACGAGACGAGCAGATTTGATCGCTCGATGGAAAAATTTACCCGCGCCTCGATCGCATCGCAAACCTCGCTGTCGATCCTCAATACCGGTCAGGCAATCATCGTCGCGCTCGGCATGGGAACGGTCATGGCGATGACCGCTTTCGGCATCAAATATGGGCGCTTCACGGTTGGCGATTTCGTGATGGCCAATGCCATCTTGATGCAGCTTTACATGCCACTCAACCTTCTGGGGACGGTCTATCGCGAAATCACCCAGGCGCTGGTTGACATGGATGCCATGTTCCGTCTGCTGCATCAGCCCGAGGAAGTGGTCGATGCACCCGACGCCCGTCCGCTTGCCATTACCGGAGGCGAGATCGTCTTTGACGAAGTTGTGTTTGCCTATGAACCGGCGCGCACCATTCTCAAGGGCATCAGTTTTCGTGTGCCTGCCGGCAAGACGGTTGCGGTGGTGGGGCCGTCAGGCGCGGGAAAGTCGACCATCAGTCGCATCCTCTATCGCTTTTACGACATTGAGAGCGGCGCCGTTCGCATAGATGGGCAGGATATCCGCAAAGTCACGCAGGCCTCGCTGCGACAGGCTATTGGCATCGTTCCGCAAGACACGGTGCTCTTCAATGATACCATCCAGTACAATATTGCGTATGGGAGGATTGGCGCCGGCGAGAACGAGATCGAGGAGGCGGCGCGCATGGCCCAGATCGAACCCTTCATCCGCGAGCTGCCGGATGGTTACAACGCCATGGTTGGTGAACGCGGGCTAAAGCTTTCTGGCGGCGAGAAGCAGCGCGTGGCGATTGCTCGCACCATTCTGAAGAACCCTCCGATTCTGCTTCTGGATGAAGCGACATCGGCACTCGATACCGGCACCGAGCGCGAGATCCAGAGCCAGCTCAACCTGGTGGCGCAGAACCGCACAACCCTGGTCATCGCCCACCGGCTGTCAACGGTGGTTGACGCCGACGAGATCCTGGTACTGGATCACGGCGAGATCATCGAACGCGGCCGGCACAGCGAGTTGCTGGCACGCGGAGGCCATTACGCGTCGATGTGGAACAAGCAGAAAGAAGCGGCAGCAGCGCGCGAGCGGCTGAAAGCGGCCGAGCATGATCCCGATGTTAGTCCGGATGCTGCACGCATGCATCGAGATGAGGCGGCCGAATAGGCCGCCTCTTTACAGCACCTCGATGCGATCGACTTCGACGCCCTTCATGCCCTGCCGGGTGGAGTAACGGATACGCTGTTCGGGTGTAAGCGCGGCCACTCCCGAACGGCGCAGTGCACTGGCATGGAGATAGACATCGCCGCCACCATTTTCCGGAACCACGAAGCCAAAGCCCTTCTGATCGTTGAAGAACTTGACCCGGCCATCGACCATAGCACCGGAAGGGGCGCTGTCGCGGCCGAAGCCTCCGCTGTCGCGGCCAAAACCGCCGCTGTCACGACCGAAACCGCCGCGTCGGCCGCGGTCATCGTCGCCGCCTCCCGGGCCGCGCGGCTTGCGCGGCGGCTGGGCTTCTGCGGTCGAGGTATCGAGGCTGTGGACGGCCACGACCTGAAGACCACGCGGGGATTCCTGCAGATCGCAGACAACGGTCGATCCGGGTGGAACATCTGTTGCACCGACCGCGGCGAGGGCACTGGCGTGACAGAACGCGTCACCGCCGCGTTCCAGAGTGATAAAGCCGTACCCCTTCGTCGCGTTGAACCATTTGATGGTGCCTCGAGCCGATGCCTGTGCGAGGCGCGTCGTGTCATAATTCGCCATGATGCTGCCGATTGAGTCCCGCCGGGTGCCTAGTTTGCCGCCGCGCTCACTCCCCCCCCCGGCGGAGGAAAGCGCGACAGAATGACATCATGCCTAAAAGTTGGCCCCGTTCGCAATGGGGGGGTGGAGCCGAGGCGGCGGCCTCGCCTTTACAGGCTACCCAACGGAGCGAGCCAGTGCGGGCGCCGGGCCGGCGGGACGCCGGATCTCTATTCCAGGGGCTCGATCTTGACGGTTCCGAGCGTCGGTTCGGGCTTGGGTATCACGAGCAGCACCAGAAATGCCGGCAGGCTGAGGAACAGCATCAGATAGAAGGTGTCGGCATAGGAAATTGCGAGCGCCTGCTGGTTGACGATCATTTCCATGATCGTGCGACCGAGCGGCAATTGCGGGTTGTAGAACAGGGCTGGCGCATTGACGGACAGCGCCCGATTGAAGGGGGTGACATGGGCGGCCAGCGAGGCGTGAACGGTCTGCATGCTCGCTGCCAGGGCCGAGGAGGTGATCGAGACCCCCAGCGCCATCCCCATGTTGCGGACCAGATTGATGATCGCCGCTGCATCTGTGCGCAATTCCGAGGGCAGGGTGGCGAAGGCCATGACATTGGCAGGAATGAAAATGAGCCCCATGCCGACACCCTGAACGAAAGTGGTGCTGGCAAGTACCGTCGGGGTAACGGACGGGGTCCATGACGACATCTGCCACATCGACCAGGTCAAGAGCACACAGCCAACCGCCATGGGCAGACGGGCATCCACCTTCATGACGACCTTACCCATCAGCATCATGGTCAGCATGGTGCCCACCCCGCGCGGCGCCAGCATCAGGACGCCGACAAAAAACGTCAGCACGAGCGCGGAGACGAAATTTACGTCCTTCAAAAGTCCGCGAGGGAGGAAGATTTGATCGCTTGTGAAATAATGGACGATAAAAAGATAGGCTCCTGTTCCGGAGAGGATGGCTTCGGTTATGATCTCACCAGATGAGAACCAGTCTTTCGACGTTCCCCGATCGAGCATAAACTGAAGCGCTGCAATGGCTACGGCAAAAAACGTAAATCCAGTCCAGTCAAACGTCTTCTTTTCTACCGTTTCATCTTCAGAAAGAAATATAAACATTCCCAGAACTGCGAGAATCCCCACGGGGACGTTCACGTAAAAGACCCAGCGCCAGGAATAATTATCCGTCAGCCAGCCGCCCAGGGTTGGCCCCATGATGGGACCCACCATCACTACCATGCCCCAGATCGACATGATCATGCCGCGCTTTTCGGGGGGGAAGCGGTCCAGGACCACGGCCTGCGACAGGGGGGAAAGGGCGGCGCCAAAAAGACCCTGGAGCATGCGAAAGACGATCATCTGATCGAGGGATTGGGCCGCCCCGCACATCGCCGAGGTCACGGTGAACCCGGCCATGCTGATCAGAAAGTAGGGTTTGCGCCCGATGCGGGCGGCCAGCCAGCCCACGGGAGCGGTCATCACCGCGGCGGCCACGATGTAGGAGGTGAGAACCCAGGTGATCTGGTCGCGGCTGGCCTGGAGGGTGCCCTGCATGTAGGGTAAGGCGACATTGGCGATGGTCGAATCGAGCACCTGCATGAAGGTGCCCATCATCGCGCAGATGATCGCGATGCGCAGGCCCACGGGGGTATCACGTGAGGCCCTCGCCCCATTGGGGGCGCCTTCGACCGCAGTCATATGGCCTCCTTCACGGCGCCGAGCCAAGCTTGGGCAGATATTATGCTGAAAAGTTCCACGTCCGGTAAAGCGGGGGCGCGACCAGGGGCGGGCGCGGAGGCGTCGTTCCCGATATCGCGAGTTGCGGATTGTCGCCCAAGCCGCTAATCATCCTTCGCCGTCAAGACGTTGGTCGGAGAGTTGGGAGTGGCGTCCTGATGCTTCGGTCGATCCCAGCCTAAGGAATTTCTGGTGTCCGACATCTTCCGCGAAATCGAGGAGGAAGTCCGCCGCGAGCGTTATGCGCAGCTGTGGAAGCGCTATGGCGATTATATCATCGCTGTGGTGGCGCTCGTCATCCTGGCGGCCGCAGGCTATCAGGTCTGGCGTTATTACGAACATCGCGCAAGCATTAAGGCATCGCAGGCCTACATGGCCGCCGAGGCGCTGATGGCCTCTGGCCATGCGGCACAGGCGGCGACGGCGTTCGCCAAGATCGCCGATACGGCGCCGCCCGGCTATGCTGTGGTGTCCCGCCTGCATAATGCCGATGCGCTGCTGGCAGCCGGCCATCGTGCCGATGCACTCAAACTCTACAAGAAAGTTGCAGCGGGCGATGACCCGCTCCTCGCCGCCGTTGCCAAGCTGCGTGAGGGCTGGATGCTCGCCGATACGATGCCGCGGCTGCAGCTTGAAGCGCTCCTGACGCCTCTGACCGCGACTGCCAGCCCCTGGCGGTTCATGGCCCGGGAAATTCTCGCCTACGCTGATTATCGCGACGGCAAATTTGCGCTCGCCGCGAAGGAATATCAGGCCTTGGCCGCCAATGTCGAAGCTCCGATCGGAGTGCGTCAGCGCGCCAATGCCATGGCCACCTTCCTCCATGCTGGGGGCGACAAGGCCTATGGTGTGGTGCCGCCGCCCGCCACGCCTCCTGCAGCCAAGGCCGGTACTGCGCCGACACTCGCCAAACCCGGCACCAGCGGGCATAAGGCGGCTACGACCCATCCCAAGTCCCATCAACGTCGAGGCCATGCTCACCGATGAAGTCATCGACGCTGTGTCGGACCTGGCGCCTGTCGCTTTGTCTTGGCCTCGCTTTGTCACTGGGAGGTTGCGGCACGCTGGATCAGCTTGGTCTCGGTGCGATTTCGCACTGGTTTGCCAGCACGCCCACCAAATCCAACCTCAAGGGCACGCGCATTCCGGTTCTGACCGAAGCCAATGAGTTGCGTCCTGATCCGAAATTGAAATCGGTCCCCGTGGTGCTTCCTGCGCCTTACGTCAATCACGATTGGCCAGAAGCAGGAGGCTACGCCACCAATGCCATGTATCACCTCATGGCATCGGGGCCACTGAGAGTGGTGTGGGAGCACGAGGCGGGCAAAGGTTCAGACAGCGATTCCCGACTGACCGCGCCGCCCATCGTCACTGGCGGGCGAATTTTCGTACTGGATTCCGCCAATCACGTTTACGCCTTCAACGCGACCACAGGCAGGCGTTTGTGGAAGCGCTCAGTGGCACCTAGGGGCGAACAGAGCCTTCTCAGCGAACTGTCGTTCGGACTGATCGGAAGTGACAGCCGCGTCGACCCCACCAAGGGTTATGGCGGGGGACTTGGTTCCGACAACGGAAAGATCTTTGTCTCGACCGGCTTTGGCGACGTTCTGGCGCTTGACCCGGCCAGTGGCAGGACCTTGTGGCGTGCTCACATCGGTACGCCCTTCGTCAACGCTCCGGTAGGCAATGGTGGGCGGGTCTTCGTTTCCTCGGTCGACAATCATCTGCACGTGCTCAACGAAAAGAACGGCCACGAGCTGTGGGACCAAGAGGGCATCTCCGAACATGCCTCGATCCTGAAGTCCTCGAGCGTGGCAGTGGCCAACGAATATGTCATCGCGCCCTACACCTCAGGAGAGCTCTTTGCCATTCGTGTGACCAACGGGCATGTCGCCTGGTCCGACACGCTCTCCAAGCTCCACAGCATCACTGCGCTGGGCGAGATCGACGACATCGCCGCCGAGCCAGTGGTTGATCGTGACATGGTTTTTGCCATCAGCCATTCAGGCTTGATGGCAGCCATCAGGCTGAGCACCGGAGAGCGGGTGTGGACCAAGGATATCACAGGTATCTATACCCCCTGGGTTGCCGGTGAGGTCCTCTACGTGATGACCACCCGTAATCAGCTGCTGTGCCTTGAGCGCAAGACCGGCAAGGTAAAGTGGATGCATGCTTTTTCGCGATGGGAGGATCCCGAGAACCACGAAGGGCCAATCGTCTGGGCGGGTCCGGTGCTGGTTTCCAATCGTCTCATCGTCACCTCCTCTGACGGCCATGCCGAATCGATCTCGCCCTATAGTGGTCATGTGCTAGGACGGATCTCCATCCCGGATGGCGAAATCATCAGTCCGATTGTCGCCAATCAGATGGTCTATCTTTATACCCGCGACGCAGAACTCGTGGCGTTGCGTTAAGCTAGTCCCTTTCGGACATGAATCATGGGCTCATGCCCCAATTGGACAATGTGAGCGCCACCGGCTCTCAAGGTAGCCATGCTGAGCGTTGCCATCATCGGCCGACCCAATGTCGGCAAGTCAACCCTGTTCAACCGGCTCGCTGGACGCCGTCTTGCCATCGTGCATGACACCCCGGGCGTAACCCGGGATCGTCAGGAGGCCGAGATCGAACTCGACGGCATGACAGTGCGTCTTGTCGATACTGCGGGATTTGAGATGGGCCCCGATGGCAGCCTGGCCCAGCGCATGACGCTGCAGTCGCGCCTGGCCATCGCAGAGGCGGACGTGTGTCTCTTCGTGATTGATGGACGTGAAGGGATCACGGCGGGGGACGAAACCATTGCTCTCAGCCTGCGCCGTTCCGGCAAGCCTGTTATCCTGGTTGTCAACAAATGCGAGAGCCGCGCCTCGCAGGGAGGGTTTGCTGAAGCCTATGGCCTGGGGTTTGGCGAGCCCATCGCGGTGTCGGCCGAGCACGGCCTGGGGGTAGGCGAGCTCTTCGAACAATTGCAGGCGCTCTTGCCGCGCCCCCCGCAGGTGAATGATGAGGAGGCCTCTGAGGGCACCATCAAGCCGCTGCGTATTGCACTTGTCGGCAGACCCAATGTTGGCAAGTCGAGCTTGTTCAATCGCCTGATTGGCAGCGAACGGGCGCTCACCGGACCGGAAGCCGGGATCACCCGCGACGCCATCGCTGCACCCTGGCAGATTGCCGGCCGCCCGGTCCTGATCTACGACACCGCGGGTATGCGCAAGAAGGCGCGCGTGGCCGGTAAGACGCTCGAGGAACTCGCGGTCGGCTCAAGCCTCGGGGCCATCCGCTTTGCCGAATGCGTGGTGCTGATCATGGATGCCACCCATCCTTTCGAAAAGCAGGATCTTACGATTGCCGATCTGATCGCCCGCGAAGGGCGCGCCATCGTCTTTGCCCTCAACAAGTGGGATCTGCTCTCCGACCCACAGGGCAAGCTGAAGGAATTCCGGCAGAACCTTGATGCCGCGCTGCCCCAGGTGTCTGGGGCGCCCCTCGTCGCCATTTCGGCGCGTACTGGCGAGGGTTTGGAACGGCTTGGGACGGCGATCGAAGCGGCCGATGCGGCTTGGAACCATCGTGTCACAACTGCCCAGCTGAACCGCTTTCTCGAAGAGGCGCTCGCGCGTCATCCGCCGCCGGCGATTCATGGCCGGCGCGTGCGCATCCGCTACATGACGCAGCCTAAGGCGCGTCCTCCCAGTTTCGCCCTGTTCGGTACGCAGCTGAAGGCGCTCCCCGAAAGCTATCTACGCTTTCTGGCGCATGGCTTGCGCGAGGCATTTGCGCTCGAGGGAACGCCGATACGTTTTATGTTGCGCACCTCCAAGAATCCCTTTGCAGACGGATAGGCATGATGGCTGCGGTGATTGAAGTCGAGCATTTGTGCAAGCGCTTCGGCGAGGTCATGGCGGTCAAGGATGTTACGGTCAGCGTCGAGGCCGGAGATATATTTGCCTTTCTTGGGCCCAATGGTGCTGGCAAGTCGACCACTATCAAGATGTTGACCACCATCCTGCGACCGAGTTCGGGGCGGATGCGAGTGAATGGCTTTGATCCGGTCACCCAGTCCTATGCGGTGCGTCGTTCGTTCGGCATCGTGTTCCAGGATTCAAGCCTTGACGATGATCTGACCGCCTTCGAGAACATGGAGTTTCACGCCATTCTTTACGGCGTCGCGAAAGCAGAACGGCGGCAGCGCATCGATACCTTGCTTGCGTTTGTCGAACTATACGATCGTCGCGACAGCCTGGTGCGGGAGTTTTCCGGCGGCATGAAGCGGCGGCTGGAGATTGCCCGTGGACTGCTTCACGAGCCGCGGATTATCTTTCTGGACGAACCGACCCTCGGCCTCGATCCGCAGACGCGCAACCACATGTGGTCCTATCTGCAGGATCTCAATGCACGGCAGGGCACCACAGTTTTCTTTACCACGCACTACATGGAAGAAGCTGAGCGTGTTGCTCGCCACATTGCCATCATCGATCATGGCGCGATCGTGGCGATGGGCACTGCGCAGGAGCTCTGTGCGCAGACTAACAGCCAGTCGTTGGAACAGGCGTTTCTCACGCTCACGGGCCATGACATCCGCGAGGAAGAAGGTGGCGGCCTCGAGCGCATGCGCAATCTGCGCAAAGCCTGGAGACGCTAGTCATGGGCGCGATCTATGTCATGTGGCTGCGGCAACTGAAGCGGTATTGGCGAAGCCCGGCCCGCATCGTGGCCTCATTGGGTCAGCCATTGCTCTTTTTCGTCGCCCTCGGCTTTGGTCTGGGACGGGTGTTCCAGGCCGCGGGGGCTGGCAATTACCTGAACTTCCTGGCGCCGGGCATCATGGCGATGAGTATCATTTTCACCTCGGTGTTTTCGGGCATGGATCTGATCTGGGATCGCCAGTTTGGCTTTCTGAAGGAGACGCTGGTGGCACCGGTCAGTCGCGTGGCCATCATGTTCGGACGCGTGCTCGGCGGCTCCACGACCTCCACTTTGCAGGGACTTTTGGTGCTACTCCTGTCCATTGCGCTCGGCTTTCGCCCGGAACACTGGTGGGGGGTGATCGCGGCAGTTGGTGCCGGGCTCAGTCTTGCCTTTCTCTTTGCCGCCTTCGGTCTTTTTCTAGGCACCTTGATGCGGGATATGCAGGGCTACCCACTGGTGATGAATTTTGTAGTGATGCCGATGTTTTTCCTCTCCGGCGCGGTCTTTCCGCTGGACCGCGTGGCGTCGGCCATGCGCGTGCTGGCCATGATGGATCCGCTAACCTATGGCGTCGATGCTCTGCGCAGGCTCCTGACCGGGAGCTCACAGTTTTCACTGCTCACGGATTTTTCCGTAACCCTCGCGCTGTCATTCATTCTGCTGCTACTTGCTGCCCGCAGCTTCGCGCGCATGCAGGTTTGAGATTTATGGGCTCGGTCCCAACCGCGCCACTTGGCTTCAGGATGCAAAGTCTTGTCGTGTGCCATTCAGCTGGCATGATGGCGCCAGAAGTTCGAGGATCGCAGGAACAACGGCATCGGGCTGTTTGAGGCTGTTGGGATCTTCGCCGGGAAAGGCCCGCGCGCGCATCGCCGTGCGGATCGGACCTGGGTTGAAGAGATTGACGCGGACCTTGCTGTTCTCGCACTCGTCCGCATAGGTCAGAGCGAGGGATTCAAGTGCCGCCTTGGTGAGGGCATAGCAACCCCAATAGGCCCGGTTCTTGCGAGCCGCAGTACTCGTCACGAACACTGCGCGTCCTGCGTCCGAGGCCTTCAGCAGCGGATCGAGCGAACGGATGAGGCGCCAGTTGGCGGTCACGTTGATAGCGATGGTTTCGGCCAACGTTTCCGGATCAAGGTGCGTGAGCGGGGTTAGCACGCCCAGCACGCCGGCATTGGCAAGGACCCCGTCCAGATGTCCCCAACGCTCATAGATCGAGCCTCCCAGCCGGTCGAGAGCCGCAAAATCCTTAAGATCCAGCGGCACCAGCGTGCAGCTGCCGCCCAGAGTCGCAATCTCGTCATCGAGCTCTTCAAGTGCGCCAACGGTGCGAGCCAGCGCGATCACGTGGGCACCCTCCTTGGCAAGACCAAGGGCGGCAGCGCGGCCGATGCCGCGTGAAGCGCCAGTGACAAGAACAATGCGATCGCTGAAACGGGCCATGTCAGTCTTTCATCATGATCAGGTTTTGAGCAGCGTGCCCTGGGTGCGGCTTTGGACCTATGGCAAGCAGGCGCTCACGCGACTTCGGCAAGCAGCGAGAGTTGGCGCCCGCTTTCTCCGCCGTTCTTGTCTGCGAGCTCAATCGGATAGTCGCCGGAGAAGCAGGCGTCGCAGAACTGAGGCTGCTCGCGGTTGCGTCCTGGTTCGCCGACCGCACGGTAAAGACCATCCATCGATACAAAGGCGAGGGTGTCGGCGCCGATATAGCGGCGCATACCCTCGACGTCCATCTTGTGGGCCAGCAGATCTTCGGAGTTGGGCGTGTCCACTCCGTAGAAACAGGAGTGAGTGGTAGGAGGTGAAGCGATACGAAAATGCACCTCCGCCGCCCCGGCATCGCGCACCATCTGGACGATCTTCTTGGAGGTAGTGCCCCGGACGATGGAATCGTCGACGAGGACGACCCGCTTGCCCTTGAGTTGGGCGCGGTTGGGGTTGTGCTTGAGCCTCACGCTCAGGTGACGAATGCGGTCAGACGGGGCGATGAAGGTCCGCCCCACATAATGATTGCGAATGATGCCAAGCTCAAAAGGCAGCCCCGAGGCCAAAGCATAGCCGAGAGCTGCCGGTACACCGGAATCGGGGACGGGGATGACGATATCGGCATTGGCCGGGCTTTCCCGGGCCAATTCCTCACCGATGGCCTTGCGGGCATCGTAGACATTGTGACCTTCGACGTTAGAATCGGGGCGCGAAAAATAGACGTACTCAAACACGCAGAAGCGGCGGGGTGCGGGCGTGAACGGAAAAAAGCTCTGAAGTCCATCCTGGGTAATGACGACGAGCTCTCCGGGGTTAATGTCGCGCACAAAGCGGGCACCGATGATATCCAGGGCACAGGTTTCGGAGGTCAGTATGAAAGCTCCGTCCAGATCGCCCAGTACCAGGGGACGGACACCATGGGGGTCCCGCACGCCGATCAGCTTCTTGGCGGTTAGCGCAACCAGGGAATAGGCGCCTTCGACCTGCTTGAGGGCATCGACCAGCCGATCGACCATGCTGCCGGTGCTGCGCGCCACCAGATGCACGATGGTCTCGGTATCGGAGGTCGACTGAAAAATCGCCCCCTCGCGGGTCAGCCGATTACGCAGGATCCGGGCATTGGTGAGATTGCCATTATGGGCGAGGGCGATGCCGCCGCCGGCCAGATCGGCGAAGATCGGCTGAATGTTGCGCACCGTCGAGCCGCCGGTTGTGGAGTAGCGATTGTGGCCGACGGCATAGGCCCCCTTGAGGGTTTCGACATGGCCGCTGCTTTCATCGAAAATATCGCCAACGAGGCCAGCATGTCGCTCAGCGATGAATTGCGTTCCGTCATAGGTGACGATACCGGCTGCCTCCTGGCCGCGATGCTGCAAGGCATGAAGGCCAAGGACGGTCAAAGGCCCGGCGTCGATATGGCCGAAGATGCCAAACACGCCGCACTCTTCGTGCAGTCTGTCGTCGTCAATCTCATCCGCAAGATCGTGCCGGGATGGGCCGCTCATGGTTGCTTTCCGCTGCCATTGCCCTCGAGGAGCCTGTCTAATGCTTCGCGCTCCTTGGCGCTATAGCTGACTTGAGGTCTTTTGGTCGCGAGGCCTCCTTGCTGGGGAGAGGTAAAGGTTCCATCGCGCCGTTCCTGGCGGATTTCGCCCAGCACGGCCTGGACTTGCTCGAGACCATTGTGACGGGTCAAACGCGGGTTGGGCACCAGCGCCCAAATGATATGGCTGGAAGCTTGGATCAGGGGCATGAGCCGGGCATCGGTCATCCAGTTGGGCTGCCGAGCCTTTGGCACCGCGAATGAGAACAGAAGATAGCAAATGGCGATCAGCGCGACCCCGCGTGCTACCCCGAAAACCGCACCGAGGAGCCGGTCCACCATGCCAATGGGGGATTGCTGCACCGTGCGGCCGAGGTAGTGGCTGACGAAGCTGAGGGGAATGACGACGGCCAGAAAAACGCCACCATAGCCGACGACCAGGGCCGGCCAGCCCTCAAGGGTGCCGTGCAGGCGATGGGCGAGCCACGGTCCGAAAAACAGCGCGGCGGCGCCAGCGCCGACCCAGGCAAGGACCGACAGGGATTCCCGAACAAAGCCCCGCAAAAGGGCATAGACCGCCGAGATCGCAATCACGGCGAGGACCACCATGTCGAAAAAATTCAAACCGGATACGGCCATTGATTCGAGTTTAGCATGATTTCCGCTCAGCGCAGGGTGGTCACGAAGGCCGCAAGTTCCGCGACATCGGCAATGTGCTTGAGTCTCAGATTGGGAATCTCGGCCTTGATACCTGGCGGTACCACGGCAGTTGTAAAGCCCAGTTTGAGGGCTTCCTTGAGGCGAAGTTCAGGCTGTGGGGTTGGGCGAATGTCGCCAGAAAGGCTGATTTCACCAAAAAATACCGCGTCTTTGGGCAATGCTATGGCGCTGAACCCGGAGATCAGGGCCGCAGCCGCAGCCAGGTCGGCAGCCGGTTCGCCGATTTTGAGGCCGCCAGCCACGTTCAGATAGACATCATGGCCCGTGATCGATAGTCCGGCGCGGGCATCGAGCACTGCCAAGAGCATGGCGAGCCGAGCTGAGTCCCATCCCACGACGGCGCGCCGTGGTGTGCCATAGCTTGGGGGGGCGACGAGCGACTGGAATTCAACGAGCACTGGTCGACTGCCTTCGAGACCGGCGAACACGCTTGCCCCGGGAGCGTTGCCCTGGCGGTCACCTAAAAACATGGCCGAGGGATTGGCGACCTGCTCCAGCCCGCGGCCGGTCATGTCGAACACACCGATCTCGTCGGTTGCTCCGAACCGGTTCTTGACGCTGCGCAGGACGCGAAAATGATGACCGCGCTCGCCCTCGAAATAGAGCACGGCGTCAACGAGATGTTCGACGGCCTTGGGTCCTGCGATCTGTCCCTCTTTGGTGACGTGGCCGATCAGCAGCAGGGCGGTGCCGCTCGACTTGGCATAGCGCACGAGATCAAAGCTTGCCGTGCGCACCTGGGCAATTGTTCCGGGAGCGGCCTCAAGGGCCGAGGTCCAGATGGTCTGGATCGAGTCAATCGCCAGAATGCCGGGAGGAGGGCCACGCTCGAGGGTGGCCAGGATGTCCTCAACGCAGGTCGCTGCGCCCAATGCCACAGGGGCTTCGGCGAGGCCCATGCGGGCGGCCCGCAGGCGGACCTGGCCCATCGCCTCTTCTCCAGAAATATAGACAGCAGCTCCCTTGGCGCGAGCGTAGGCCGCCAGAACCTGAAGAATGAGGGTGGATTTGCCGACACCGGGATCCCCGCCGACAAGCAGCGCCGAGCCCGGTACCAGACCGCCGCCGCAGACGCGATCGAATTCACCGATGCCGCTGATGCGCCGGGCCGGGACCTGATCGGTCGACGTGAGGTCCTCGAGGGCGAAGGGGCGTCCCCTGCTGCGCCGGCTTGCTGCGGCACCGGCGGGAATGATCGGTGCCTCTTCGATGATGGTGTTCCAGCCGCCACAGGCGTCGCAGCGCCCTGCCCATTTGGCATGCGTAGCTCCGCAGGATTGACACGTGAAGGAAAGCGGTTTGGCCATGGGCAAAGCTATAGCACGGATAAGGGGACTGGCAGTGTGCCCAGGGTTGGCTAGCGTCGCAGTTCCATCTGGATCGGACCTTCGGCCCGGCCGTGAATGAACTGCTCCACGTAAGGATTGCCGGACTGGTCAATCTGCTCGGTTGCCCCCTGCCAGATGATCTTGCCCCGATAGAGCATGGCGATGCGATCGGAAATCTTGCGCGCGCTGGCCATGTCATGGGTGATGGAAAGGGTTGAGACCCCCAGACCTTCGACTGTCGAAATGATCAGATCGTTGATGACATCGGCCATGATGGGATCAAGGCCGGTGGTCGGTTCATCGAAGAAGATGACCTTGGGATCGGCGGCAATCGCGCGGGCCAGACCGACACGCTTCTGCATGCCACCAGAAAGTTCTGCGGGTGAGAGCATGGCCACATCGGCGGACAGGCCCACCTTGGCCAGCTTCTCGATGGCAATCTCGCGGGCCTGCTTTCGCTTTACGCCGTGCCCCTGGATCAAGCCGAAGGCAACGTTTTCCCATACCGGCAGGCTGTCGAAGAGGGCGGCTCCCTGGAACAGCATGCCGAACTGCTTCAGCACTTGGTCGCGCGCACGGCCGCGCACACGCGTGACCTCCTGGCCATCAACGAAAATCTGTCCTGCATCCGGGTGCAGGATGCCGAGCACGCATTTGATCATGACCGATTTGCCGGTGCCCGAGCCACCGATGACGACGAGGCTCTCTCCGCTTCCCAAGACAAGATCAATACCGTCGAGAACCACTTTGCTGCCAAAGCTCTTCTTGACGCCGCGCAACTCGACTTTGGGCTGTGTCATGAGGTTTACCGTACGAACAGCAATGAGGTGAGCAGATAGTTGGCCGCGAGAATGAGAATGGAGGAGGCAACCACGGCATTGGTGGTGGCGGTTCCCACACCCTGGGCTCCGCCCTTGGAATTGAAACCGCTATAGCAGCCCATCAGGGCGATGATAAATCCGAAGACCGCGGCCTTGATCAGGCCGGAATAGATGTCCTCGTTGGTGACGAAATCGATCGAGTTCTTGAGGTAGACGCTGCCGTTGAAGTTCAGTGTCGCGGTCGCGACCACATAGCCCCCCAGAACACCGATGGAATCGGCGATGGCTACCAGAATCGGCATCGTGATCACTGCGGCGAGGAGCCGAGGGACGACCAGATAGCGAATGGGATTGGTCGACAGGGTGGTCAGCGCATCGATCTGCTCGGTAACGCGCATGGTACCGATTTCCGCTGCGATTGCCGCTGCCACCCGGCCTGCGACCATGAGCCCGGCGATCACCGGGCCGAGTTCCCGGGTGATACCTAGAACGACAATCTGCGGTACGAACGCTTCGGCGCCGTAACGGTCTGAGCCAATGTAGATCTGCAGTGCCAGAACGCCGCCGGTAAAAAATGCGGTCAGTCCAACCACCGGCAGTGAGTAATAGCCGATCCGCAGAATCTGCTGGCCCATCAGACGCCAGTAATAGGGCGGACGAAAAAGCGCAAAAATGGAGCGCCAGGCGAACAGCCAGAGCCGTCCAGCCTGTTCGAATGCTGCAAGAGTTATCGCACCACTTGCGGCAACAAATTCGAGCACAGCGCTCAAGGAGCCACCTCGTTGACATAACACCGTTTCACGCGCTGGCCGATGCGGGTAAGAATTTCATACGCGTTGGTCTGCGCAGCATCGGCATGGGCGGCCAGGGAAATATGGTCGCCAAAAAACTCGACCTCATCACCAATGCGCGCCGTACTGTGCGGGCCAAGATCCAGCACCGTCACATCCATGGAGACGCGGCCAACAACAGGCACCAGCATGCCGTCGATCGCGCCTGCCCCGCGATTGCCGATGGCGCGCATGAGCCCGTCCGCATATCCCAGTGCCACCGTCGCGAGCACCGTGGGGCGCGCGCTGCGGAATGTGGCTCCGTAGCCAACGCTTTGCCCCTTGTCAATTCGCCTGAGCTGCATCACGCGCGCACCAAGACGGGCAGCAACCGCAAAGGGGTTGTGCTCGTGAGCTGCCCGCGGATCTCCACCCAGAAGGCTAAGCCCCGGGCGGACTATGTCAAAGAGGTAATCACGGCCGAGGAAAAGCCCGGCGCTGGCGGCCAGACTTGCCGGAGCCGGTGGCAACATCGCCAGAGCATCGCGGAAGCGTGCCAACTGCAGGGCGTTCATAGGGCTCTCGGGCTCGTCTGCGCAGGCAAGGTGGCTCATCACGAGGATGAGGCGCAGGCGTTCAAGGCGTTTGGCGCCCTGTGCTGCGAGTACGGACACGTCGCGAGCGACAAGGCCCAGACGGGACATACCGGTATCGATGTGTATCGCGGCATCAAGCCGGGTGTGTGTCGGAGCTGCCGCCGACCAGGCAGTGATCTGTTCCAGACTGTTGAGTACCGGCGTCAGAGCATAACTGCGGAGCGCCTCGACCCAGTCCGGCTCGGCTCCGTCCAGTACAAAAATACGGGCTTTGGGCAGCTGCCCACGCAATGCGATCCCTTCTTCGAGGCGAGCCACGAAAAACGTATCGGCTCCGGCGGCGCTCAGCGCCCCAGCTATTGGCAGCGCACCAAGACCATAGGCGTCTGCCTTGACGGTTGGAGCAATTGCAGCTTGTCCGGCAAGGTGGGCACAGCGGCGATAATTCTCCACCACCGCGCCGAGCCGGATGGTGAGGCACGACAGGGAACTGCTCAGCAAGTTGGTAACATCTGCCTCGGCCGCGATGGGAGAGGATTTTTAAAGGGAAGACGAAGCCCGCCGGCAAACTAGTTTTGGCCACATTGAAAAGCAAGGGGCGACAACAGGTGTTGCCGTCATGCAGGTTAATCGCTGAGTGTTCAGGCGATTCAGAGTGTTGCCACGGTACAGGAATCTTTGCCTGCCGCCCCGCCTAGACGCTGACACCGATGAGTCGACCGATTCCTGCGGTCACAAGCATGGCCAAAGCGCCCCAGAAGGTGACGCGCAAGGTCGGGCGCAGCAATTTTGCCCCGCCGGCATAGGCGCCGATGCCGCCCAATATGGCCAGATAGAGCAGCGATGCGAGTGTCACTGAGGGTATGATGTAGCCAAGGGGGGCGATGGCGGCGACGAGCAATGGTAGCCCTGCGCCCGCTGAAAAACTGGCCGCCGAAGTCAGGCTTGCCTGCACCGGCCTTGCCGTCATGGCATCAAAGATTCCGAGTTCGTCGCGTGCGTGGGCTTCCAGCGCATTGTGGGCCATCAGTTCGTCGGCAACCTTTTGAGCGAGCGCAGCATCAAGCCCGCGACGGCGATAGATTCCAGCTAATTCCTCGCGCTCGGCGAGCGGATTGGTGCGCAGCTCTGCTGATTCCTTGGCAAGATCGGCGCGCTCGGTGTCGGCCTGCGATGAAACCGAAACATATTCTCCAGCTGCCATCGAAAGCGCCCCGGCAACCAGGCCAGCCACTCCCGCCACAAGTGCTGCGCTGCGCCCCGAGGATGCGGACGCTACCCCAACGATGAGGCTGGCCGTCGAAACAATGCCATCGTTGGCCCCGAGCACGGCCGCCCGCAGCCAGCCGGTGCGAACCGAGAAATGTCGCTCGCCATGACCTATTGGGTGCCGCATCTACGCGCCAGCGGTTGGGAGCTGAACATGATTCATCCTTGGATGTGTCTCAATAGGCACTAATGCGCGATCAGCCGGGAAGATGGCAAGACTGCGATGGGGGTAGCGCAGCCGCGGGCAAATTGGCACGTGGACTTCAATGTGCCGGCAACTGACTCTCATCCGCAAGATTGGAAAAGCGTGTAAAGCGATCGTCGAACTGCAAGGGTATCGCGCGGGTGGCGCCATGTCGGTGCTTTTCGACGAGGACTTCGGCGCGACCCATGACCCGTTCGCACTTTTCCAGCCATTTGGTGTGCTCAGGCGTTCCGGGCTCCGGTTCGCGACTTTTCAGGTAATATTCCTCACGGAAGACAAACATGACCACATCGGCGTCCTGCTCGATGGAGCCCGATTCACGCAAATCAGACAACACTGGCCGCTTGTCATCGCGCGCATCAACGCCACGTGACAATTGCGAAAGTGCAAGCACCGGCAGATTCAATTCCTTCGCCAGGGCCTTCAGCCCGGTCGTGATCTGGGTGATTTCCTGAACGCGATTTTCCGCCCGCCCAGCCGAGGTTGCAAGCTGCAGATAGTCGATCACGATCAGCCCAATATTCTTTTCGCGTTTGAGGCGGCGGGCACGAGCCGCGATCTGGGCTATCGAGATGCCGCCGGTGTCGTCGATATAAAGAGGTAGATCGGAAAGATCCTGGGTCGTCAGGACGAACTTCTCCCATTCACTCTCGCTGAACTTGCCGTTGCGGATCTTCCACATCTCGATTTCGCTTTGTTCAGCAAGAATGCGTCCCGAGAGCTGCTGTGCGGCCATTTCCAGGCTGAAAAACAGCACCGGTGCACCGCGTGGCTCGACGCCCGCGGCCAGATCCTCGCTGTAGGCCTTGGCTGCATGAAACGAGATATTGGTTGCGAGGGAGGTCTTTCCCATGCCCGGTCGACCGGCCAGGATCAGGAGATCGGACGGCTGTAGGCCACCAAGCAACTTGTCGATATCGTCAAATCCGGTGGTTACACCTGAAATCCGCCCACCGCGCGCTGCCGCCTTCTCTGCAAGAGCCACTGCGCGCCGCAAGGATTCTCCAAAATCGATGGCCCCTTCGCCGTAGCGTGAGCTCTCGCTGATGGCATAGAGGGCCTTTTCCGCCGCCTCGATCTGGGTTTTGGGCGGATTGTCGTGGGGCGCTTCATAGGCTGTATTGACGATGTCCTCGCCGATGCGGATGAGGGAGCGTCGCACTGCCAGATCATGCAGAATTTGTGCGTAATCTCGAACATTGGGAAGCGCCGGGGCGGCATCGGCGAGTTGTGCAAAATAACTCACACCGCCCATCTCGATGAGGCCTGGATCGGCTTTCATATGCGCGTGCAGCGTCAGTGGCGTCAGCACCATGCCGCCACGCTCGGCTTGCGCCAGCATCACCTCATAAATGCGGGCGTGCAGCGGATCATAGAAGTGATCGGGCTTCAAAATGGCGGAGACGCGTTCGAGCGCGTGATTGTCCGCAAGAATGACCCCGAGCAGGGCCTGCTCGACGTCAATATCGTAGGGAACGTGTCGGTGCAGGTCTTGGTCCATGGGATAATCGGCAGCCTTGCTGGAGTGCCAATCAAGCCGTCCGGGCGCGCTCCTGCAAGCGGAACGAAATGATTTTCCCCAGTTTAGTCGATTTGCCCGCTCAAAGGAGCCTTAATCATGCCACCCGCTTGGGCCGTGGCATCTGCTCGGTGCCCGCAAAGCGCATGGTACGTTCATTTTCGTACATGTAATCACGGGTAATAGGTAAGGCATCGACATTCTTGATGATCTGCACCTGGAACACCACCAGTCCCTCGCGGCGAAAGCCCATTTCGGCGCCGGCGAGATAAAATTCCCACATGCGGCAAAAGCGTTCATCGTAGAGCCCGGCCAGTTCACTCCAGTGGGTACGCACCCGCCGGCGCCACTCTTTCAAGGTCTCGGCGTAATGCAGGCGCAACACCTCGACATCGGATACCATCAGCCCGCATTGCTCGATCACCGGGACCATCTCGCTCAGAGCCGGGGTGTAGCCACCGGGAAAGATGTATTTGGCGATCCAAGGATTGGTGGCACCAGGTCCATCCGAACGGCCGATGGTGTGAACCACAGCGACCCCATTTTCGTCGAGAAGATCGCGGATCTTCTCAAAATAGCTCTGATAATGGGGAACGCCGACATGCTCGAACATGCCAACTGAGACGATGCGGTCGAACCTGCCGCCCAGATTGCGATAATCTACGAGTTCGAAATGACATCGTTCACTCAGCCCGGCATGGCGGGCACGCTCTCTGGCGATGGCAATCTGTTCCTCACTCAGCGTGATGCCCAGCACATCGGCTTTGCAGTCCCGCGCCAGATCAAGGGCGAGACCTCCCCAGCCGCAGCCAATGTCGAGCACCCTGAGCCCCGGCCGGTCACAAAAGAGCTTGGCTGCGATGTGGCGCTTCTTGCCGATCTGAGCCTCGTCAAGGTTTTCCCCTGGGCTCGAAAAGTAGGCGCAAGAATATTGCCGATCCTTATCTAAGAAGAGATCGTAAAGCTTGCCCGACAGATCGTAATGATGAGCTACATGGTCCTTGGAGCGTGACGCCGGGTTGTACTGTTTGAGGCGGCGGATTGCTTTTCGCACGGTCCGCGCCAGGCGATGCCAACCTGTGGTGTGGTTACGGGAAATATTGGACATCAGAAGATCGAGCAGCAGCGCGATGTCGCCCTCTTCAATCGAAAGGCGGCCATCCATATAGGCCTCACCGATCTTCAGGTCAGGATCTCGGGCGATGTCCCAAAGCACCTTCCGGTCATGCATCCGCACCGTCACGCGCGGTTCGCCCTCACCAAACACATAAGTCCCGTCGGGATGGAACACCGTCAGGGTTCCCTGCTTGACCACAGAGCGCAGTAAATACCGCAGCATAGCAATGTCTCCCCCATCAAAGCCCCCACATGCACAAAAAGAAGCCTAGACAGGAAAGAACGAGGAGGGAAGAAGGTTCCCGCCGATATCGCCATAACCCTGCGGCAGTTGCATCCAGGGCGTATTGCGCCTCAAGCCTGCGAATTACCGGTTTTGCCATCCTCCCCAGGTTGAA
Source organism: Rhizomicrobium sp. (assembly GCA_049964915.1). Lineage (GTDB taxonomy): Bacteria > Pseudomonadota > Alphaproteobacteria > Micropepsales > Micropepsaceae > Rhizomicrobium. Next base: position 17,204 of record JBMFWV010000012.1, on the reverse strand, counting down.
ATATTTTCTAATCTTGAAATCATATTGCGATCACTTGACCGTCCGCTGGAAAGTCCGGGCGAGGCGTTTTGACGGCCTGCGCGGGGTTTGTGCGCCAATGCGGGGGGCTTGGTGACCAGCCCCGCAGAGGGGGCGAAACGGGCTCTGGGCCCAGCATGGGTCCTGTCCCGGCTTTGGGTGGCGTCAGGCGGGCAATGGCGAGGAGCTGAATTAGCCTGCCCAGGAGCCACCTCGACTTCCTGGGCTTCCCGACGCTCCTTCCTTGGCGGTGCTAAAATAGCGTGGCGTAAACCTGAGGGACAAATCCCACCACCCGCCGTGAGCCGGTGTCGAGCACGGGGCGCCGGATCAGGCTCGGCTGGGCACACATCAGAACGAGCGCCTTGCCCGCGTTGAGGCCGGCCTTGTCGCTATCGGGAAGCTTGCGGAAGGTCGTACCATTGCGGTTCAGGAGGGCTTCCCAGCCCAGTTCCTTGACCCAGCCTTCCAGCGCCTGCCGTGGGACGCCGTCCTTCCTGTAGTCGTGAAAGCGGTACTCAATCTGATGGCTATCCAGCCAATCTCGGGCCTTTTTCATCGTGTCGCAATTTGGGATGCCAAAAATTGTGGGTCGCATGGGCCAGTTCCTCTTTAGCGTCGGGGCTTTCTGCTCGGGATCATAGTGCGTGAGGTCGAAAGCGGCTTTTCGCAGGGTTGTCTTCGCTGCGGCTTATAAAATGCCCGGCGAGCCTACAGCAGGCAAAGTCCGCTCGCACACCGCATTGGGCCAGGAGCTTCTCAGCGCAGCTTTCTCAATAGGTCCGGCCGCCCGGCGCGCTCCATGCGTCAAGGTAGGCCTACTGCCGGGACACCATTACGGTCTCCTGCGCGCGCAGTGATCTGCTCCTCCTGTCGAAGCAGTAGCTGAAACTTCATCCTCTTCGTTCCGTGATCATGACCGAACGGCCAGTGCGGTATTCCCAGGGGAGCCGAAAACTGTAGAGTCCTTGGTCGAGCGGACGTTCGCACCATTTGCGACGTCGTTTGGAAGACAAGCGCTACCGCCAACTGGCGATGCCAAGGAGCAAATTACATGGCAGAGATAAGCCATGAATGTCTGGTTGAGACACAGTTTGGCGCGCGAGCCAATGCATATGTTGAAAGCTCGGTTCATGCAAAGGGCGAGGATCTCTGCGCCCTGACGCAAATGGCTCAGGATTATCCTCACGGGCGCGTTCTCGATCTAGGGTGTGGCGGTGGGCATGTGAGCTTTCATGCTGCCACCCATGCCAGGGAAGTCGTCGCTTATGATCTCTCCTCAGACATGCTTGGTGCTGTTGCAGAACTCGCGCGCCGACGCCAAATTGAAAACCTCACAACGCAGAAAGGTAGCGCCGAGAAGCTGCCTTTCGGCGATCAGACCTTCGACCTTGTTCTCAGTCGCTACAGCGCGCATCATTGGCGTGATCTTGGAGCAGGACTGCGTGAAGCGCGTAGAGTTCTCAAATGTGGCGGACGTGCTGGCTTTGTGGACGTGATCTCGCCAGGTCCAGCCCTTCTCGACAGTTTTCTTCAAACGCTGGAACTGTTGCGTGATCCGTCCCATGTTCGTGACTACAGTCGCGCTGAATGGGAGATGGCTCTGGCGTCATCAGGATTTGAATGCGAACGAACACAACGCTTCAGGGTGAGACTCAAGTTTGTCGAGTGGATTGAGCGCATGAGGACGCCCCCAATACAGACAGAGGCAATCCGTGCGTTACAGCAGGCGATTTCGAGTGGCGTACGAGATTATTTTGAAATTGCGCCTGATGGCAGCTTCAGTATCGACGTCGTCCTGTTTGTAACCCGCAAGCAAGAGCTGTCAACGCCTTCATCTGGCTAGTGGACCCCGCCCGTGCGCTTACGGACGGGCTTACGTTCTGTAGAAATTCCTTGTTCAGATTTCCGTAGGGCCGAAGCGGTGAACGCTGTCACTTTACATCTAGACGCCTGAATAACTGAATTTTGATACGATCCAGAACGAGCAGATATACTGCCACCACGGCAAGGAGTGTAAGGATCAGTTTGAGCTTGACCGCGGCCATGAGGACGCCGGCCGCAGCCATCACGCCGACGACAATGAGGTCCACAATTGAACTTACGACCAGCCAGCGGCTTGGTCGCGAGCGCCAGAATGGACCGCGTTCGCGAACGAGATATACGTTGCCCTGTCCGGTAGCTACCAGCATGACGAACACCAAAGTTTGCAGTTGCGGGAGGTGGAGTCCCAAGATGTCGCGACCTACGAAGAAGACCGTGAATGAAAGCATCAAGACGAACGCGGCAAGGATGCTGCCTGTCAGCATCAACATGCGCACGTCCCAGCGATCCGGTTGACGCGAGAAACTGACATTGTCGGTTGCAATCGACATTGTGACGAAGTCATTGGTGAAGAGCAGCAGGACAATCAACAATGGTGTGATGATGAACTCATGTGTAACGATCACGCCGGCGGTCAGAAATATCGCGATTTCCAGCGTCTTCATGATTTTATTAATGGTATAGGTCAGCATGCGCTGATAGATGCGACGGCTGCTCTGGACCGCAGTCAATGCATCGACGAGACCGGGCATCGTCAGCGCGAGACCGGCTGCAGCCCGGGCCACATCCGTGGCGCTCGCAACCGCGATGCCGACGTCGGCTTGCTTGAGTGCCGGCGCGTCATTGACGCCATCGCCCGTCATGCCGACAACGTGACCGGCCTTTTGCAGCAGTCTTATCAGCTTTATCTTGTGTTCAGGAAAGACGCGGGCATAGACGCCGTAGTCCAGGGCATGGCTGTCATCAACCCGATCAAGCGTTCCGGCAGGGGCTATGGCCCCTTTAATGCCAACCCGCTGGGCGATCAGGCTCGCCGTGGGAGCGGTGTCTCCAGTGAGCATCACCACCCGTATGCCAAGATCGCCCAGTCCCTTGATCAAGGCGGCAGCATCGGTGCGCGGTGGATCTTCGAGGGCGACAAGGCCAGCGAAGCTCAAATGGGTACGTGCGTCACCCTCCGCGACCGCAAGAACCCGGGCCCCTGCGGCTGCCAACTGATTGACGGCATCTGAGATCTCCACAGGTGTACTCACCAGCTTGAGAACTTCCTGCGGTCCGCCCTTGGCGACGCAGAACTCGCCAGTATCGGCATGGTAGCGTCCCAGCGAATAACGGCTTTCCGGGTCAAAGGGGATGAATTCAATCCGCGTGGGCAACACGGCGAGCAGGTTTCGCGCCGAGGCTGCGCTCAAAATGGCAAGATCAATGGGATCCTGGGTAGCGGGATCGCTCGCAAGCGCCGCAGCGCGCAGCAACTCATCGTCAGATTTAGCACCAAACCGTCGCAGCGCCGATAACGTCAGGCGGTTTTCCGTCAGGGTGCCCGTCTTATCCGTACAGAGCACATCCATGCCGGCGGCCTCTTCGATCGTAGAAAGGCGCGTCAGTAAAACACCCGAGCGAGCCAGTTCCGCCGCACCCAATGCGGTTGCCAAAGTAAAGGTTGCGGGCAGCGCCACCGGAACAGAGGCGACGAGTAAGATAAGCACAAATGGCAAAACATCTCGCAGCGCAAGCCCCGACCATGCGGCGTATACCAGCAGTGCGGCGATCAACAAGACGTCGAACGCCACCAGCACGCGGACAATCCTGAAGATCATCCCGGCAAGATGACTGGTCGGTTGGGCGGTCCTTACGAGCTCAGCGGTCTTACCGAAGTAGGTTTTCTGACCGGTTGCCACGATTTCGCCGGTGGCCTCGCCACGACGCACCACGGACGCCGCGTAGGCCATAGCGCCGGCGCCGGCTTCCACGGCCACCGACTCCCCTGTCAGGGCTGATTGGTCGATCAGAACCTCCCCGTTCAGGATGCGGACGTCAGCAGGCGCAAGATCGCCCATGCGAATGTGGACCACGTCCCCTGGAACAAGACTGGCCGTAGGCTCCGAATGCCACGTACCATCGCGAAGCACCCGCGCGGTCGCGGTCAATCGCTTTCTTAGAAGATCGAGCGCCCTGCTCGCACGGCCTTCCTGAACAAAGCTGATCCCTGCGTTGGCACAAAGTAAAACTGCAATGACCAGCGCCTCAGGATCTCTGCCGAGCAGCACCTGAAGGACAATGGTTATTTCCAAAAGCCACGGAATGGGTCCCCAGAATTTGCCGAGCAAGGTGAGGAGCGGATGGATCTGGTGTTCAGGGATGAGGTTTGGTCCAAATTGCATCAGCCGCTGCCGCGCCTCGGCGGTGGTCAGCCCGACCTCAGTAGTGCCAGCATTGGGTTCATGCACTGGCCCGCTCATGCTTCCCTCCCAAACCAAACGTACGAGGCGCGCTAGGACAGCCAGAGCAAATATGCGCCCTGGTGGTCACCTGAGACAATGTGGCTTGCCACTCCACCATGACACGCCTCGATGAAAGTCCATCCAACCATCAGGCTCGCTTGAGCGCGCTGACCAAAGCTGCTGTTAATCCTGATAGCGATGCCCGAGTTGAGGTACGTCAAAGTTAACATGCCACGGAACAGGAATGCTCACTGCAATCAATAACACATGACGGCTATGCTATGTCATGGGCATCACGCATTTCATGGAGCGGTCTAGAGGATGTGCGAATTGTTTTGCCTGGCGAGCAGGCTTCCCACGCGCGCAACCGTTTCCCTGGAACGCTTCGCACAGCGTGGTGGGTATGCCACCCACGCCATTGATGGCTGGGGACTCGCCTTATACGACGGGCGTGATGCGCGTTTGTACAAGGAGCCAGAGCCCGCAGCCAACAGTCAGTGGCTCAGGTTCATTGAAGAGCGCCGCCAACCTACGAACCTCCTTATATCCCATGTTCGCCATGCGACAGAGGGAGACGTATGCCTCGCCAACACGCAGCCCTTTGTTCGCGAATTGGGAGGCCGCAGTCACATATTCGCTCACAACGGCATGTTAAGCGAAATCGCACAAAATCTACCGGATCAATACCAGCGGTTTGCGCCGTTGGGAGAAACCGATTCCGAAATCGCTTTCTGCATCCTGCTCGAACGGTTATCTAAGATTTGGCATACGGGTGAAATTCCCTCCCTTGAGGCACGACGTGTGGAAGTCGAGCGCTTTGCCTCTGATATACGCACATTGGGCCCTGCAAATTTCCTGTATTCAGACGGCGATGCACTTTTTGCGCATGGACACCGCCGTATTCAGCGTGACGGCAGAATTGAACCTCCGGGCCTATGGCTGTTGCAACGAAGCTGTGCAAGCGACAGTGACGCCCTGTTGCAAGATGAGCCGCCAACGCAAGCTGGGCAGCCCCCCCAGGAGCTTGCTCTCATCGCTAGCGTACCATTGAGCGATGAGCCGTGGCGACCTTTTGACGAAGGCGAAATCGTTATAGTTCGCAATGGAAAGGTTCTGCTATCCTCGGAATGCCGTTTCGCCGGTGAGCTCACATATTACGATGCACCACGATGCTGGAAGTAATCCGACGTTCGCCTGCGACATGTAGGAACAGAGACTTCAGGGATGTGCCGATGGAACTTGGAGCACTCACTGCGACATGAAGCCAAGGGTAATGGACCATATCTTGTTGATGAGCGTTATAGGGGATCGGTATTGACCAGTATGATCACAGTCCACGTTAAACCGGAGTTGGAAAATGACCTACTATTTCTCGAAAGTACTCGAAAAAGACTTTGATGAGGCTGTTCGCCTTACAACACAGGCTCTCCAGCAGGAGGGATTTGGAATTATTACGCAGATCGATGTTCAGGATGTTTTTAAGAAGAAGCTCGGCAAGGAGTTTCGCCGCTACGTTATTCTTGGTGCCTGCAATCCCTCAATCGCCTTTGAGGCGCTGGAAATCGAAGACAAAGTTGGAACCATGCTCCCCTGCAATGTCGTTCTCCAGGACGTTGGTGGGGGGCGAACTGAAGTTGCTGCCATCGATCCCGTGGCGTCCATGCAGGCAATAGCAAATATAAGCCTCAAGTCTGCGGCCAAGCGCGTACAAGAAAAACTGCGCCAAGCGGTCGAACGCCTTTAGGGTAACTGCTGCTTCCATCATCCTGGAGCCGGGCAAACTCAATCCACCGCGGCGAAAGCAGAAGCGCGACTTGATATGACGGCCGCCCGGAAGCATCTTCTCCAAAGATGCGGCGAAGCAACTGGGTGACAACTGGAGTGTTCGCGCCGTTAGGCGTCCCTCGCACCCACCATTTCATCATTTTCCACGAGCGCCTGTTCACCTCAGAGATCCTCGCCGCTCATCAAGGGACACAGCTCGCCGTGACGACCGCTTTGGTGCGCAGTTGCCTGGAGGGTGCCCTCGCAGCTAGCGGAAAGCACCGGATTCCCGCTGCGCACATTGAAATTTAAAGATGTCAATCATCCACCAAGGCGGCTACCCGTTTGGTCAAATGCAGCTCGAAATATCTGGCACCTTGGCACAGGGCACCCTGTGCCATTCAAGTGGTTGTCGCAGGAAGTCCGGTACGCCGATTGTGTGCTGGTCCCTGCTTCGAGCACGCGACGCGGTACCGGCACTCTGCTCACAGGCAACCTCTGCTTTTAACGGGGACCGCGCCGAGATACGTCCCAGGGATTGCAGCAAAGCGACATGCGTCAAGACCTACGGGGCAAGCGAGCGCAAGTGGGACGCTGCACCTACGATCTCAGATCGAAAAACCCAACTCCTTTCGCTAGCGCAATGGGAACACGTCATCGCCGAACCAATGCGATGACAGAACGGCAAGGACGCAAGCGAACCTGGGGTAAACGTAAGGTCTTCACCAGCCGCTCAAAATTGGAATTGTAAGCCATCATCGCTCGGCTGATCGCATTTGATGCCAATTGGGAATGCTGAACTCAGTCCTGCTTTGGAGCGGCGTCCTGGACTAAAGGTTTCTCACAGTTTGTTCAGAGGAATTTTGAGGTAGTGAATACCGTTTGGCTCCGTGGGCGGGAAATGACCGCCCCGCATATTGATCTGGACTGCGGGTAAAATCAGAACTGGCATATCAAGCGTTTTGTCGCGAGTTGTACGCATGGGCACGAATGCATCCTCGCTGATGCCGTCGTGAACATGTATATTTTCCGCTCGCTCCTGGGCCACTGTCGTCTGCCACATGGCCGGACGCCCGCCCGGCCGATAGTCGTGACACATATAAAGCGTGGTTTGCGGAGGCAGCTGAAAAATCTTTTGAATGGAGCGATAAAGCGTACGCGCATCTCCGCCAGGGAAATCGCAACGCGCCGTTCCATAGTCCGGCATGAACAAGGTATCGCCGACAAAAGCGATTGACCCCACCAAATATGTCACGCATGCAGGTGTGTGTCCCGGGGTATGTATGACCTGTGCCTCAAGTGTTCCAATGTGAAAGCGTTCGCCATCCCGAAAGAGGTGATCGAACTGCTGTCCATCCGGAACGAATTCAGCTTCGGCATTGAAGATGTCGCGAAATTCGGACTGTACCAGTGTGACGTGTTCGCCAATTGCAATTTTGCCGCCAAGCTTCTCCCTCAGATATACCGCTGCCGTCAGGTGATCCGCGTGTACATGGGTCTCCAGATGCCAGTCGATGCTAAGGTCGTGTCTCCCCACATATTCGCGGATCACGTCTGCAGAGCGTGTGCTGGTGCGTCCCGCGTGAGGGTTGTAATCGAGTACCGAATCGATGATTGCAGCACGCCTGGTTTCAGGGTCCGAAACCAGATAGGAAATTGTGCTCGTAGCACTGTCAAAGAACGCCGTTACCGTCGGTGAGCGCCGAGCATCTAGATCTTTCATAATGTCATCCAAATCGGGCGGTTGGCCTCAGTGTCTCTGAGATTGAGTTACACAATGCACGTAAGGTCAATGGGATTCGAAACCGGCTCCGCGCAGTAGTGCCACGGCAGGGGGCGGTGGTATCACAAATCTTACCGGCATTTCATGGTCGCGCGCTTCGGATTGCCGTTGGGTCGGTTAGCTTGATGTCCTGAGTAGAGCATGCGCAACTTACTTACCTTCCGCTGAGGGGTCTCTGGGCGCAAATTGGCAGGAGAGGCTGGGACAAATCTTGTCAAGATATTATTTTCCGTGACGACAGAGTTCGCGCACCACGCGGTGAGCATGTGGGAATTCTGATGGATCGAAGCCGACGGGACGAAAGCGGGTTTCCAAAATATTCCGCCAGCACAGGTTGCTTTCGGATCGAATTTATAAAGCGGTCCGCTTTCGCGTTATCCAACGCGCCGTTAGCGGCAACGCGAAAGGTCAATATCGCAGTGTCCTTAAGTGCAGCTCAAACGTACGCTGAGTGAACCCATGTTCTATGATAAATGTTAAGTGCATACCACTTTCCAGCGACCGTGCCGCTCGTGGGAAACGTCATCCTCAGCCTTGATTTAGGTCAGGCATTGTTTGGGTAGCTCGGTATAAAAACCAGTCGTTCGTTTCAACTTCTACAAGGAGAAACAGCTCATGGGTGATGCAGCAGGGAAAGTGGCAGTGACCACAGAGAATAAGGTGCAGCCATCTCAGAAGGCACTTCAAGCGTGGAGGCCATTCGAGGGTTTGCGTCGCGAAGTGGATCGCTTGTTCGATGATTTTGATCGCGGTACGTGGAGTTCACCGTTCCGGCGCTCCATCTTTGATGTGGAGCCTTTCTGGAGCCGGGCTGTTAGTTGGGCAACAGAGCCTGCAGTCGATATCGTGGAAAAAGAAAAGCTCTACGAAATTGCTGCCGAGTTACCTGGAATGGACGAAAAGGACATTGAGGTAAAGCTGATCAATGGAAGCTTGATCATCAAGGGCGAGAAGCGGCAGGAGAAGGAGGAAAAGCAAAAGGATTATTATCTCCACGAACGCAGTTTTGGCGTTTTCGAACGCTGCTTTGCTGTGCCGGAGGGGGTTGATGCCGAGAAGATCGAGGCGCAGTTTAACAAGGGCGTACTGACTGTGACCCTTCCCAAAAAGCCTGAAGTGATAAAGCCCGAAAAGAAAATAGCGATAAAGGCGGCGGCGTAGAAGCCATCGTGATAACTGGCCTAAGTGGCAGATGCTCGTCCGGGCCGTAAGGCGGCCCGGGTGAGCAGACATCGGGCCATTGCCTTTCCTGATATGCGACAAGCATCGCGACTGCGGCAGTTCTGTGGGCGGGTGCAAGGGTGCGTCTGCTCGCCGGGCATCTGTTGATTTGAGGGCAGGCGTGGGAGCTGGCGCGGGCTTCCTACCGCGCGCTTTCAATCAGGGTCCAAGCCGATGCAAGGATGTTCATGAGACCTACTGGAGCTTCCGGCTTTCGGTGATCCCGAAGCCAGCCCTCGCAAGCGAAGAGATAAGGCGCCAATGTAGACTTCGCGCTACCCTGGTCGTGTGCTGGATGTGCCGAGTCCCAATCATAAGCGGGTCGCGAACCGGGAACGGCCGTGATGGTCGATGAACTCTCAGTTCTGAGCACAACCCCTTATTGGGGTTCAGGATGTTCAGGCAAGCAGCCGCTGGCCTTGCGCGTTGCCGGGTACTGACGCGCGTCCGGAACATGCACATGGAAATGTCTACGATCGGATCCCGTGCTGGGATGATCGGGTACTCCAACTTCACGCCTCGGACGCGGAGGATCATTACAGTCTTTTCAGTGCCAAATAGGGACCGCCGGGCCATGGCATATCGATTTGGTTTGAAGTGAAGCGTTTGACGACGTTGTGAGGCGAGCGCAACACTTGGGAACGGATTTCGCATTCGAACTGCATTTCATTCCTGCACCCGAGCGCTGGGACGCGTGGCTCGGTGATCCCGGCGGCTATTTTGTGCTAATTGCAGGCCCTGATGGGGGGGCGCGGCATAGGCTGGTCAGCGCCGTGCTTTCAGCTTAACGCGCGCCCGCTTATATCCGGAACTGCATTGATTGGGCACGTTTCGTTGCCACATGTAAGTTGCAGTCAGACCCGGGAGGCACAGGAGCCGTGACCTTTCGGCCGCCCGCCTGCTGGACGTTAAGACTGAGCCCGTGTTTCCCCAACCGGCCCAGATAGGAGGGCCCGACTGCCCGCCAGGTGGCAGTGTTGAAAGCAAACTGTTCGCAGGTCTGGCGTCTGGGAGATATCGCCCTGCGCTCCCTCGACTATGGATCGCAGGCCTAAAAATTGTAGGACGTCGCATTTTCAGCGAATGCTCTGGTATGATTGCCCATCTCGCCGATCGGGCGGACATCATCAGGGGCATTTCGGGCAGTTTAGTTCATGACCCTCGATCAGGCGCTTATTTTCGGCATTTTGACGGCCACGATCGCGATGTTTCTCTGGGGGCGCTGGCGCTTCGATGTGGTCGCGATAGCTGCCCTTCTGGCCAGTGTGTTGCTCGGCCTCGTTCCTGCACGTCAGGCATTCCAGGGGTTCAGCGAGCCTGCTGTCATTACAGTGATCAGTGTGTTGATTCTCGGTAGCGGACTGCAATCCTCGGGCGCTGTCGAGGTGCTTACCCGCGTGGCACTGCCAAAGCGGGGCGGCAGGTGGATAAGCATCGCCGCATTGACCGGACTTGCTGCGCTTCTCTCGACCATCATGAACAATGTTGGTACTCTTGCCTTGCTGATGCCCGTTGCGGTGCAAACCGCAAAGCGGCAAAAAATTCCACCTGGAAAGATTCTGATGCCGGTGGCGTTCGGCGCGATTCTTGGTGGTATGACGACCCTTATCGGCACGCCGTCCAATCTCATCATATCCAGCTTCCGAGCAGCTGCCGGCGGTCACGGCTTTGCCATGTTCGACTTTACCCCAGTGGGCCTAGCCGCCGCTGCTGGGGGCGTCATTTTCATCATGCTTTTCAGCCACTGGCTTGTTCCCGACCGACAGCAACCAGATGCGGGAAATTTCGACATTGGAACATACCTGACTGAAGTGCGAGCGAGTTCTGGCAGCAAATCTGTTGGAATGACGCTGCGGCAAATCGACAAAGTTCTGGAAGGGGCCGATGCGCAAGTCATTGGGCTCATCCGCGGCGAGTTGCCCATACCCGCGCCTAGCCTTTTTTATATCATTCGTGAGGGCGACATTCTTGTTGTTGAGGCTGAGCCCAAGGGCTTGTCAACGGTCCTGTCGACACTCGAATTGAAACTGGAAGAAGGAATTCCTGCACCGCGGAAGGCTAATGTGTCGAGCGAAGACCCGCCAGCTGAGCCGCTTGCAGCGCGGCGGTCGGTGGGGGCTGAAACAGTTGTCAGCGCCGATACTGGATCGCCAGCGAGAGGCGTCCGCTCCAATGAAATCCTTTTGATGGAATTTGTGGTCCTGCCGCGCTCCCAGTTGGTCCAGCGCACAGCCAGCATCATACGACTTCGAACGCGCTTTGGCGTGAACATGCTGGCCATTTCCCACCAGGGGCGCCGCTCTATATCACGGCTCCGCAATATACCCTTTGAAGTTGGTGATGTCCTTTTGCTGCAGGGAACAGAGGAGAATCTTTACGAATTTGGCACGCAATTTGACTGCGCACCGCTCGCTGAGCGTCCGCTTCATATTCCCGATAGGCGGCTGGCGGCTATCGCGGGTGTCATTATGGCGGCCGCGGTCAGCGGGGCAGCGCTGGGCCTATTGCCTGCAGCGATTTCCTTCAGTGCAGGTGTAGTTGCAATGATGGCATTTGGTGTCATAAGTCCACGTAATGTCTATGGCACTGTAGACTGGCCAGTCGTGGTCTTGCTGGGTGCCTTGCTTCCGGTGGCAGGCGCACTCGGCACAACGGGTGCGGCCGGATTGATCGCAAAGCTGATCGTGTCAAAGATTGCAGCGGATAATGCAATCCTGACCCTGTGCCTGGTCCTTGTCAGTACCACGGTGTTGACGAACTTCATGAACAATGCGGCGACGGCTGCGGTGATGTCGCCCATTGCCATAGATCTGGCATCACGTCTGGGTGTTAGCAGCGACCCGCTTTTGATGGCGGTCGCCGTTGGCGCGAGCTGTGCTTTTCTGACGCCGATTGGACACCAGAATAACGCGCTGATTCTGGGACCAGGAGGCTTCCGGTTTGGTGACTATTGGCGCCTGGGATTGCCGCTGCAGCTCATAGTCTTTGTCATTGCCGTGCCGGTGATTTTGATGGTTTGGCCATTTTGACTATGCGTTCTCCTGCCGCTTGGGTGCCACCGGTGGATACCAATGGCGCTGTCAGGACGGGGCGCTCGAAGCAGCCAAGCCGTAGCTCATTTGTCAGCTGATGGCTCGGCGAGGGTTTGCGTGGGCCGGAACGCAAGGAGGTTAAACCGCGCCGGTGAGAGCTGCGTAGATGCCAAAGCCAGCGGTGACGAGCATCACGCTGCCGGCCAGCACCGCATACCAGCCTTTAAGACGATCGGAGTCGGGCAACGCCCGGCAGGCGAGTGCGAAAAGGAATCCCAGAACAATCGGTAGCAGTAGCGCGTTGAGTACTTGTACCCCGACGGAGAGTGTCACCAGATTGGCGCCTGACGCGACAAGCACGCCGGCCAGTACAAGGCAAAGGGTGAAAATGCCATAGAACCAGGGCGCGTCCAGCGGGTGATCCGCGAGCGAACGGCGATAACCAGCGACTTCGCCCACGCCCCACGCGGCAGTCAACGACACCACGATGGTGGCAACCATGGCAGCTCCCGACATGCCTAGCGCAAAAACAGCGCGACCGAGAGCGGAACCGAGAAAGGGCGTGAGTGCGCCGGAAATCTCTTGAACGGTATCGAGCGGCGTGTGGGCATGCACGCGGCCGATCGTGGCGGCGGTGGCCACCAGTACACCAATCATGACGAGTTGTGTGATCACGGCGCCGCCAGCCGTTTCCCAGCGCAGTGCATTTAGATGATCGCGTTTCATTCCTTTTTCGATCACGGCGGACTGTTGATAAAACACCATCCATGGCATGATCACCGCGCCGATGTTTGCCGTGGCGAGGTAGAGAAAGTCATGGTCCGCCAGCGGGACGTGAAATAGGGCACGTACCATGGCATCGCCATCGGGATGGGCGCGCCAGGCGATCCAGATGAAAAGCAGCTCGAGTGCTCCGAAGATAATGGCGATGCGCTCGACGGATCGATAGGACGCGGTCCAGACGATAGCGATGAGGCCGCCGATGACGAGGGCCATCGTCTGCCACGCAGGAATGCCGAACAGCAGTCCCACCCCCGCAAGCCCGCTCAATTCCGAAACCAGCGCACCAATACAGGCGATCGCAAGCGTCGACACCGAAAGCCAGGCCCATCCTCGACCGAAGCGCTCGAGAATGAGCTCGCCGTGTCCGCGGTGCGTGACGACACCGAGGCGGACGGTGAGTTCCTGGACGAGAAACAAAATCGGAATGAGGACGAGTTGCAGGGAGAGGAGCTCGTAGCCGCGTTGGGCGCCGCTTTGCGCCGCGGTAATGATCGATCCGGCGTCCGTATCGGCCAGCATGACGACGATGCCTGGTCCCAAAACGGCAAGCAGTCGGCGGAGCCAAGGTTTACCGGACCCAAGGGGATCTGCCCTGTGGCTGGAACTGGGCACAGTGGGCGGCAAGAGAGGCGCGTCATTCATCAAAATTCTCTTTCGATACCAGTCCGATGCGGCCAGCCGCAGCATCTTGCGGAAAATCAAGCGTCCCGCTCTTGCGAATTATCCGCAACTATATCTAGATGCGAATCATTTGCAAGTATGGCCGCAAAGCAGTGATCACAGCGACATTTGCCGGATGCCCCTATCGGGCTGGCAAGCGGCGTCGGGTGGGTGAAGTCCGTGAACACCTGACCCGCAATGGGACCTACGTGACACATGTGCAGATAGGTCATGTGATGGCGGAAAGCCTGATTGGCGGCAAGCTCGTTTGAAATCCTGTGGCGGCGCGAGCACCGCGGCGTTCGCGAGTCCAAGGATACAAGCACTTGCCGTGTAGCAAGGTGTTATTGTGGTGGCCTTTGGGGACAGTGCGATGAAGCGGGATCGGGCTGGCGCAGTCCAGGCGTCCACAATGGGCTGAGGACGCCTTTACCTCAGGGCGACGTGGTTTTGCGGCCCACGTAACGATCCCAATCCTTAAGGCTCCAAACCCCGCCGGGAGGCTCTCTGCTGTACAATTGCGATGTGGACGCGCGCGATGCTGGCACCGCGGCGAGCGGCGTGGCATCCCCCACCTGACCATTGCTTAGGCCAGAAAGGGTGAGCAAACGCGCTCAGGCCTGTTGCAAGTCTTCATCGAACTTCTCATGGCGTCTTAATGCTGGGAGATGAACTCGGCAAAATGTTTGGCCCCAGGGCGCGAGAAGAGAAGGGCACGCGTTGTTGCGTCATGTTTAGCCCAACCCAGATCTTCGATTCGCCCAAGTAGCGCCCGACCGAGGCTTCCTCCTAAATGTATACGCGCTTCGCTCCAGTCGAGACACTCACAGCACATCTGAGAGTGCCTGAACATTAGGCCGTCAATGTCGATCCCAAAAATTGCCTAGGAAGAATGAACCTCCGGCGGTCAAGCCGATAACGCCATCACTCAGACTAAGGAATTGCCGGCCGACCATGCTGTCAAAGAGCTGCGTTCCTATCTCACCGGCAAGATGATTGCAACACACGCGAGAGTATCGAAGAGCCGTGTTGGTTGGGTCGAAACGATTGCGTAATTGAACATCGGAGCGTGCAAGCTCCGTCAGCAACTCGAGGACTTGTACGACATGATCTCCTGTCAGCGTGACGTACTTGTAGCGGCCATGCTTACGCAGGCATACCAGCTGAACATGCTGCAACTTTGCAAGATGTGAGCTTGCTGATTGAAGTGTGATGCCGGCTTCACGGGCCAATTCGCCCGCTCTAAGCACTCTGCCCCCCATCAGCGCCCGGAGCATTACGGCACGCGAAGAATCGCCAATGAGACTGGCAGCCAGCACGAATTCAGGCTCCACTTTCATACTTCGATCGTAACCGAACTATGGGGCCGGGCAATAGAGCAATTTGCAATTTGGCTCAATCACGTTCACATCGCTTCGACTAGACGGCGAGAATAAGGCTCGCGTACGCGCGTGCCCGTGGGCGATAGGCGACCATTGAGTTCGCCTTCCACCGCAGGCATTCTACAGTGTCGCATCATGACGGAGCCTGTCCATGAGCACCTATTCTGAGATTCTCTACAACGTGGATGGTCCGGTTGCGACCATCACCCTTAACAGACCTGAGCCGCTGAATGCGCTGACCGACCTGATGCAGGCCGAGGTACGGCATGCGCTTGACGCCTCGGAGCGTGCACCAGCCGTAATCGGGACGGTGCTGACCGGCGCTGGCCGAGGGTTCTGCTCCGGCGTCGACATGAACGCTCTTGAAAAGATGAGTGCGGCCGGTCGTCTGCTCTCCGACCGCCACGAGCATCTTCGGGCACAGGCCGGTAATCCCGATGCGGATCCGAATTACCTAGGTTTACCCACATACTTCCTAGGATTGCGCAAGCCATTGATCGCAGCAGTGAATGGGGTCTGCGCCGGGCTGGGCTTCAGCTACGCCACATTTTGTGACATGCGATTCATGGATCGTGCGGCACGCATTGTCTCGTCCTTCGCCCCGCGCGGATTGATCGCCGAGCACGGTACGAGCTGGTTGTTACCCCGCCTGGTGGGTCCATCGAATGCGCTCGACATCTTATGGAGTTCTAGGCGGATCGAAGCGGAGGAGGCCTATCGTATGGGCTGGGCAAACCGGCTGTGCGAGGCGGGGGAAGCCGTCCAGGTCGCACAAGCCTACTTGCGCGCAATCGCCGGAACCTCGGCACCTTACTCATTGATGATGATGAAGAGGCAGGTCTGGCGGCACATGAGCCGTGAACTGGGCGAAGCCATGGACGAGACCGCGCGCTGGATTGAGGAGAGCCTTGCCCGCGATGATTTCAAGGAGGGTGTGGCCTCCTTCGTGGAGAGGCGACCGCCGCAGTTCGCCAAGCTTCAGGTCGAGTGAATCAAGAAACCAACCCGTCTCTGACGCATCGCGATGGCAGTCGCTGCCCAAACAGCGACCTCTGGGAATGGTATGTCCTGCTGCCGCAGGATCCGAGGCACAGAAGGAAGTAATTCCAGGCGAAGTAGCGACCGATTCGCAGTCCGGAATTGCGACGAATTAGAGCGACATAGCGGTTCGTAGATCCCATGCCATGATGAACCGCTCTAACCCCACTTAAATATCTAACGAGGCTTCGCCTCAGACCGACGAGGCTTAGGATAAGATAATGAGGAGTGAGGCCCCGGTCGAGCCTGCAGGGCGAACCCTGTATATTGGAGCCTGAAGCTCGATGGGTCTTTTGGACCCGTGGTCGACCGGAGCCCGCCATGAACATAGCACGATCGGTATCTGAAGTCCTGCGCGATCATGTGACCCTCCAGATCGAGGGGATCGACCGGATGTACCTCAATGTCTACGTGCCGACACTGCAGACAGCGGGAGCGGTGGTGGGCTATCTGCATGTCCATAAAGGTCAGCGCTTTGCCTCGACCGTGGCCGTCGCTCCGATGACCGAAGCGTTTATTGGCAAAATCGAACGGTTTGTGGCGGATGAGGGCATTGACCTGGTCGCCTTCGAGAAGAGCCAACGCAAGGACGCTGTCACCCAGCGCTATCTGAAGGGCTTCCGTGCCGAGGAAGGCGTGCTCTATGTCGGCAAGGCCCAGGAGAAGGCCCGGGTCCTGCGCACAGAGCGTCGCAAAAGCCGGTACACAGGAGGCACCTATCCGTGGATCGTGGAATCGACGGCAATGGTCAACCACTATTATTTCTACTGCGTCGATCAGGACTTCGGCCCCTTCTTCCTGAAGTTCTGCTCCTACTTTCCCTACAACGCCAAGCTCTGCATCAACCTAAAAACCGCAGTTGAGATTTTGCGGATGGGTGGGAATCGCGCATTCTTGAGGGCATGACGCGCGATACCTCTACTTTGTCGGCTCACCAGTTGGGTGAGCAACCCCTGGTTGTCGACAGCGATCCGTCGGCTGGCGTTGATCTCGACAGCTTTTGGGGCCCGGTGCATGTCGAATGGGACCAGGAAGCGGCGGCGACGACGCTCGGGCAGCTACCGTTCTTCGTCGATTTTCTCAAGAAGAGTGGCTTGTTTGACGCCTTCGTCGCCGATTGTCCGTTGCACTATGCGAGCCCCAACGCACCGAAGAAGCGCGACGTTCTGGGGACAGTAATGCTCTCCATGCTTGCCGGACACAAGCGCTACGCCCACATCGCGGCGCTGCGCTGCGACGCGGTGCTGCCCGAGCT
>JBMFWV010000011.1:0-55597 GCA_049964915.1 Rhizomicrobium sp. | reverse complement strand
CCTCCATCGCCGAAATCACGTGCACCAGACCCGGATGATCACCCCGCTGGGCGATCACCCTGGCCACCACATCCTCCTTGCGGATATGGGCCTTGGCGATGTGCTCGATCACAATCCCCGCCGCCGTAGCCAGTTCTTGCGCCCGGGTCCGGATGGCCTCGCGCAGCGGCTCGGCAAAGCGTGCGTAGTCGAAAATCCGAATGCCGCGCGTCGCCAGAAAACTCGTCATCCCCGCCGCGTAACACGCCTGCGGCAACGTTCCCGTCACCACCATCCGGTCATAGCAGGACAGCACTCCATGCATGCGATCCCCATACCGTTCAAGCAGATGCTGCGCCATGGCCAAACCTCCCATGCTTTGCCATCCCCGCAGTCTATATCATCCTGTTTGGTTCCGGCTCTGCCGGCTTAGGGGGCCCCTGTGACGACTCCTGATTGTGCCGCCTTACGCCGTCTTCTGGACAAGGGCCGCATCCGGTCATGGCGCCTTGAGTCGAGGGTGATGGCAGTGCCGAGAGCCCGGTTTCGAAATCTCCTTGTGGGTCCTCTGCAACCGCAATACACCCAAAGGTTCGTTCCTGGCGCAAAACGTAACTGGTCTTTCGTGAGGTGGAAGATGCAAGACCATCGACGTTGGCGCGACGGATGCGTGGCATTGCGAAGCGGGCGCATACAAGGGCCAAGGAGAGCTTAAACGCGCAATTCGCGTGAATGAGGCAATCGCTGGGCATCAGATCACAAATAATCAATCCTGGTGTATTGCTGGCGAAATGTTTTCCCCAGTAGGGTCGTGTTGCGTGCGGGGACAGGTCAACAGCCATCATTTGATGGCCCCAGAAGGTATTGCATGTCTCAGCATGGTCTTGCGACCGGCGTTTCCACGCCATTGGGTTCATTTGCTTCGCTCTCTTCCTCCAAAGCATTCCTGCGTACCGCCTCTCCGGCGCGTCAGGCGCTCGCGCTGATCATCGCCTTTACCCTCCTCAGGCTGGTTCTGATGGAGGTGGTCGGTCTTGGCGTTGACGAGAGCTACACACTCGCAATTTCGCGGGTGGGCGTCAGCCTTTCCTATTTCGATCATCCGCCCCTGCACATCTGGCTTGCCCATATGGCGCAGATGCTGTTTGGCAATGATCGCGCGGCACGCCTGCCATTTGTTCTTCTGTCGGGGTTCACCTGCTGGGCGATGTTCGGCTTTGCCTCACGGCTTTTCGGCGCCAGAGCCGGGCTCTGGTCGGTCCTTGTCATGAACCTCACCATCTTCTTTGGTTTGGTATCGGCCTCGTGGATTTTGCCCGATGGCCCCCTCAACCTCTTCCTTTTGCTTGCCGCCTGGGCCTTTACCCCGATCGCGCTGGGTGAAGGACAGAGCCACGCGTCCTGGGGGCGCTGGCTGGTCATCGGTCTTACGATTGGTCTTGCGGGTCTTTCCAAATACCACGCCGTGCTCTTCGGTCTCAGTCTCCTCGGCTTCATCGCTGCGACACCACGCCTGCGCCCGCTCTTTCGTCAGCCCCAGCCCTATCTCGGGCTCATGACTGCGCTGGTGATATTTTCACCGGTGCTCATCTGGAATGCCGAGCATGGCTGGGTGTCGTTCGCATTTCAGGGCGATCGCGCCGGCTTTCATGGCATTCAACTGGCTGGGCCACTCGGGCAAATCGCAGGACAGGCCCTGCTCCTCACCCCCTGGATATTTGTCCCGGCGGCCTACGCGGTCTATCGCGGGCTCAAAGACGGCGGCTCAGGCGCACGGCTCTGTCTGTGGCTCGGCGGCAGCATCGTCGGCTTCTTCATCCTCCTGAGCCTGTGGAGCGGGACCGGCATGATCCACTGGACGATGCCAGGCTGGCTTCTTCTTTTGCCGGTTCTGGGAGATTTTCTGGCCCGCAGCGCCCAGAGCAGATCCTGGCCGAAGCGATGGGCCGCCGCATCCCTTGCGCTCTTTCTTCTTGCAAGTGCCGGCGCTGCAGCGGCCAGCGCGACGGGCTGGCTGGGCGCTGAATTCCCGCGTCTGTTCAAAAACGATCCGACGCTCGGGTCCTTCGAATGGTATCCCCTGCGTGATGACCTGGCCGCGCGCGGCCTGCTGTCAAACCCCCACCTCTTCGTGACCACACTTGACTGGGTAGAAGGTGGCAAGATTGCCCAGGCACTGGGCGGTACTTTGCCGGTTACGGTGCTTTCAGAGTATCCCCATGGCTTTGCCTTCATGCCGCGTCCTCAACCTGGCGATAACAGCCTCATCATTGCGCGCCCGGAACAGATCACCTTCGCCCTGAAACGCCTGCATGGCTACTACGCAGGCATTCATCGACTGGCACCAATCACCATCGGGCGGGACGGTCGGGAGGAAATCCGCCTGGAGGTGCTTTATGCCCGCGATCTCCTCAAACCCTATCCTGATCCTTACGTCCGCTGAGGCAGGGCACTGAGCCTGAGCCGTCTTCTTAGTAGTGCTGCGTTGTATTGGGCGGCCCCCAGCGTTTTGTTCTGGTGATGGACCCTGACGGCTTGTCTTTGCGCACACGTGCCCGATGGGATTGCCTGGGCTTGGAGAGAGGAGCGGGGTCCGCGATAGTGGGGTCATGAGTTTTGCATCTGAGAGTGGAACACTTGCCAAGCGTCGCGCGCTCGCGCACCGGCGGCGTGTGGCAAGCGGCCTTTTGCTTCTGGCGGCAGCCGCCTTCATCGTCACGCAGTTCCTGCCGAACAGCTTTGGCGTGCGCCTGCTTGATGCGGCGTCAGAGGCGGCCCTGGTCGGTGGTCTTGCCGACTGGTTTGCGGTGACAGCGATCTTTCGCAGGCCGCTCGGGCTTCCCATTCCTCACACCGCACTCATTCCCAAACGCAAGGATGCCATCGGCGAGGCCTTGGCTGCCTTCGTACGCGACCGCTTTCTCGCTCCCGATCTTGTGGTGGCCAGGCTGCGGCAGAACAATCGCGCTCTTCAGATAGCCGAGTGGCTGAGAAGTCCGCCCGCAGCGTCGTTCGTGGCAGAACGGGCAGCCGCGCTCTTGCCTGTGCTTCTGGAGACAAGCGATTCGGCTGTAACCCGGCGCCGTCTGCTCGCGCTCATCCAGCAGACTTTGGGCCGGATAGACGTCGCGCCGCTTTTCAGCGCAGCCATCGACGGGCTTATCGCCTCCGGACGCCATGTGCTTCTGATCGACATGGGGGTTGAGCTTGCCCGTTCCTCGCTGGCGACTCTCGAACCCATTTTTCTGGCCAATGTCGCAGCGCGGACCGGACGGTTCTTTCCGGCCTATTTTGATCGCAAGATCGCAGATGGTCTGATCTTCGGCTTACGCCACTGGCTGGATGCGATTGCAACGCCAGCGAGTTCGGAACGTACTGAAGTCGAAGCCTGGCTGCGGCGCAGCCTCCAAAACCTCAAATACGCGCCGGGCTATCCGGCTCTGATCAGCGAACTGCGCCTCGCGATTTTCGAAAACCCCGCGCTTCATACCTTTGTGACCTCTGCCATCGATGAACTGCGTCACGAGATCGACTCCGATCTTGCTGCGCCCGAGCCAAAACTCCCCCTCCTGCTGGCCAAGGGCACCGAGCGCCTCGGTGCGGCACTGGCTGAAAGTCCCGAACTTCAGGGTTATTTGAACGGTGCACTCGAGCGGCTCGTCACCGACTACATCGCCCCCTGGCGCTCGGCTATCAGCCAGTTCATCGCCGATGTGGTTGCCTCCTGGGATACGGCCACAATCGTTGAGGTCATTGAGCTGGAGGCGGGAAGTGATCTGCAGTTCGTGCGTATCAACGGCACAGTGGTGGGCGCCTTGATCGGTATCCTTCTGTTTCTGATGGCCCGTATGTTGTGAGTCTACAGATAGGGCAGGAGGAGACGCATCGCTGCATCGCGCAGGCGCTCGGGGAGGGGGGCATTGAGCAGAGCCTCCCGGTTGAGGGGCGTACTTGACTGTTCGATCCGCGTAAGCTCGCTGTCTATCTGCGCGGTCAAGGTGCGGTCATAGCATTCGAGCTCGAACTCGAAATTAAGCCTTAGCGAGCGCGTATCCCAATTGCTGCTGCCAAAGCAGCAGAATTCACCATCGATGGTCATCAGCTTGGCGTGCTGGAAGGGTGCAGGGGCCAGGGCGATGCAGGAAAGTCCATGCCGAAAGAAGCGCAGATGGGCCTTGATGGCCCAGTCGAGTGCTTTGTAATCGGTGTGTGCCGGTATCAGGATCTTCACGTCAGCTCCGCGCAGCTGGGCCTGATGGATGGCAAAGAGCAGCCGTTCATCGGGAAGAAAATAGGGGGTCGCGATCCGCACGCGTCGCCGGGCCTGCCCCAGGGCTGCACCGAAGAGCGTCTCGGTGGTGTAAAGATCGGCGTCCGGTCCTGAGCGCACACCGCGGGCAAAGACCTCGCCCACCGGGGTGAGATGAGGCCACCAGAGCTCGCCTTCGAGCACTTCGCCGGTGGTAAAGCTCCAGTCCCGGGCAATCGAATCCATGATCTGATGCACCACCGGGCCTTCAACCCTGGCGTGGAAGTCATCAACTCGTGCGCCGGCGTCGCTGTAGCTGGCGAGATTCTCATCGCCGATATTGAGGCCCCCGGCAAAGCCGAGAACCCCATCAATGACGAGGAGTTTCTTGTGGCTGCGCATGTTGAGAAAGGGCATGCGCCAGGGAAAATAGGTGTGCAGGAAGCGGGCCGCTGGCACTCCAGCGGCCCGCAATTGCCGCCAGGCAGGGCTACGAAAATATCCCCCGCCAATGCCATCGATGAGCACGCGCACAGCAACGCCGCGCTGTCTGGCCTGGCCCAGGGCTTCGACAAATTGCCGACCGATCCCATCGTCGCGAAAGATATAGGCGCTCAAGGCAATGCTTCGGCGGGCGGACCTGATGGCCTCCAGCATCACCGGATAGGCCTCATCCCCCCCGTGCAGAAGCGTGATCCGGTTGCCGGTGCAAAGGGGGCTGGTATTGAGGCGGCCACCAATGGCGGCAAGCTTGGCGATGGACTCGGGCAGCTGTGGTTCGGGGGGCGGTACACCGGCCGCTGCCGGCTCCTGTTCCAGGCGATGCAGGCGTAAGGCCCGGCGGGTCACGCGGTTGATGCCAAAGATGTAGTAGAGAAGCCCTCCTGCCAGGGGGACGAGCCAGGTGATGCCGATCCATCCCAGGGCCGCGCGGACGTCTGCCTTGCGCAGGAGTACGTGGCCACTGACAAAAGCCGCTGTCGCAAGGTAGATGAGGATGAGGACCAGAACTTCTGGCCGGGTCAGCCCATGAACGGGAATGAACGACAGGAGCATCATGGCAGATCCGGCCCAGCCTTTTTGTGTGACGGCACCATAAGCCAGTGCGGAGCTGAACCGTTGCGCAAAGTTCCGCGTTGACGCCGTGGTGTACCAACTCCATATACCGGGCATGCATGCGCGGTTGAATGGGCATAAGCCAAGCGAGCAAATGATCGTCGACGGGCCTTCCGGTGGCCCGCGGTCTGTGCTGCGGGTGGTGAGCTGGAACCTCTTGCGCCTGGTGGGCGCGGGGGTCGAGGACGTGGCCGAGCTGATTGGTCGCTACCAGCCCGACCTGATGCTGATGCAGGAGGCGACTGCAGAAGTTAGCGCCCTGCCGCAGCTGGTGGGGGGCACCCTTCACCGCGAGCCGATGGACCGGCGGGTCTATGGCCTTGCCGCCTGGAGTTCGCGTCCCTTGCCATCGCCTTCGGCATTGCCGCTGCCGGTCTCCCGCATGCCCGGGCGGGTGCCACCACGTCTGTCCCAGATCATCAATTTTGCCGGCGTTACCTTCGCCAATGTGCATTTGAGCCACGGCCAGCTTTTGAACCGGATGCAACTCTTGCGCATCGTGCGCAACATAGAGGGACCCTTGGCGATTATCGGCGACTATAATGCCGTAGGCCCCATTCGTATGCGCGGGTTTCGTGACATTGGCCCGCGTGAGCCGACCCATACCGCCAACATCATCCCCTTCCGTCTAGATCGCTGCATGGCCAGGGGTATCGATTGTCGGGTGGCGCAGGTCGCTGACCGCGGGCCTTCGGATCATCATCCGATTGTGCTGGACCTCAGCGTGGCCAAAGGCTGAGCGCAAGCTCGCGATTGCGCGCGTTGCTTCGGATGCGAAGCTTTTCGCGTGCGCGGTGCCCCTGCCAGCGCGAGGCGCGAACACCATGCCTGCTGTCCCTGATCTCCTGTCTGTCATCAAAGCTGCGAGCCGTTCGCAGGCTTGTGTGAACGATTGGCGGCAACTGCGACAGGATGTGCGGGCAAAAGGCGTGAGGATAGATTTGCCGTGCTGATTGGAATAGTAGACGGGCGTTGCAATCGGAAGACACGCTATGGAAAACGCACGCGAAGACCTTGGTCGGCTAAATGATCTGGAAGCCATCGACAAGCTTCTCACTGTGAGCGGACGGAAACTTCTCGATGTCGGTTGCGCCTCTGGTGCGCAGGACCGTGAACTGGTAGCCCGTGGTGCAAGCGTGCTCGGGGTTGAACCTGATCCCATCCAGGCAGAGAAAAACCGCAATACCAAGCCGCTTGAAGGACTTCAGTTCGTCGAAGCCCGCGCACAGGCGCTGCCGGCCGAAGATCGGAGCATGGACGGCGTTTTCTTCTTCCGTTCTTTGCACCACGTTCCGATGGATGCGATGGACGCCGCGTTCGCCGAAGCTGCGCGGGTTTTGAAGCCAGATGGGTTCTTGTGGATTGTCGAGCCGGGTATGACGGGAACGCATTTTCCGCTGATGCGCCCCTTTCATGATGAGACCGTGGTGCGCAACGCCGCACAGGTAGCCTTGGCCCGTAACGGCAACAAGCTTTTCGAGAGCGTTGAGCTGTTCACCTACTTCGTCTATCCGCGCTTTGCGGATTTTGCGACCTTCGTGAATCAGGTCACGGGCCAGACCTTCAATAACATCCAGCGCAGCCAGGTCGAAACCGACGCCGTGCGCGCAGCCTTCGAGGCTGGTCGTACCAAAGACGGTGACTATGTCTTCGAGCAGCCAATGCTCCTTAATCTCCACCGTCAGCCCAAGACAGCGCGCTGACAGGCAGTGGTGTGCCCGGCTACTGGGGCATCAGATATGCCGATAAGGTCTGAGCAAGGACAGCTCGGATCCGGACCACGTCCGTGAGCGGTCTAATAGGTGATGGTCAGGACGGCGAGAGATCGCCCCTCGATGGTTTGATGTCGTTGCGTGGTGTGCCCGCCCAGATTGGGAGCGGCCATGGCTGCCGTCCGAACAGCGATCACGGGTGAAATACCGCTGGCACAGAACGCGACGAGCGAGGCGGAAATCGTATGCTCCACCGCTGCCCTTTGAAGGAGTGTCGGCGCGATGGCGCTGGGTGCTGCGACTTCGCAGTGTGAGACGACGTTTGCGCTGACGCCAAAACGCGCGGTGGCTGAGGAACCTGCCCGCGTCCGCGCGCGGGCGATCGATACCGGATGCACAAACCCGAGGACACTCGCTTCGACGAGTGCCGCAACGGCAAAGCAGCCAAGACCCGTGCGCATCGGATTCCCCCGGTTCCCAAGCGCTATTCAATCCTGCATTGCTTACGGAGACGTTAGCAGGAGGATATGATCTCCGGCGCAGGCTCCGCTGCGGATCTGTCAAAAAGTCTAGTCGTGTCGCAGCTATCTTTCAATAGGCGACGGTAACGACTATCGTGTCCGAATAATTTCCCGCCCGGATCATCTGTTGGGGTGTAATTTGCCCATAAACCGTCAGATCCGTACGTTGACGTTGACGCGTGGCATTCATCGATCCGGACACTGTGCTGCTGCCGCCGGTGCCATCCCCCCACACTGTCGTATGTGCACTATCACTGTAGAGATTATAGGCTAGCTGGTCGCCTGCGCCCAGCATGAGGCGATTGCTGTAACTGCCTGAAAGACCGCTGCTCAGAGCCACCGTATAGGTCACAAGTCCTGGGCTTCCGGTGGTCCAGCAGGACAGGCGCAGCCGTGATGTCGAGCTTGTTGGCGTTGCAGAGATAGGATCGAAATGACCGAAGCGCACGCCGGTCGCCGATACCGAACAGATGCAGGACAGGCAGGCCGCGGACGCAGGGATGCCTGAGCCTGATGCAAGAATGAGTGCAAGTACCAGCCGCGTACGAAAATATCCGGGCATCAATGTCCTCCTATGGGTTCGCAGACAAGGGGGCCGATCCGCGGCTGCAGAACCCCTTTTGGGAAGGTGGGGACGCGAACGCGGCAATCTCCCCCGGACCATGTCGCTGACAGCATGCTTCCGTCGTGGACATCTTCTACATAGACATCGCCATCATACCCTGAGAACGCGGCGTCGGCACGCCCGTCGACTGTTATGGCAACACCGGCAGGGAAGGGACGGCCTCCCGGCAGCATCAGCAAGATCACCGCACCATCAG
This sequence comes from Rhizomicrobium sp., assembly GCA_049964915.1. GTDB lineage: Bacteria > Pseudomonadota > Alphaproteobacteria > Micropepsales > Micropepsaceae > Rhizomicrobium. The sequence goes on along the minus strand of JBMFWV010000011.1, from coordinate 47,199 downwards.
ATTTGTGAACCGGGAATTTGGCCACAACCCCCGTACCGTAGGCAGGAACGAGCGTGAGCGTAGAGCGTGTCATGGTTGCCGACAGCGGCAGGTCGCGCGGATCGATCCGGATGTGATTGTTCTGGTAAGGGGCGAGCTGAGGCAGCGGCAGGCGCCCGTTCGCATCCGTCCGTCCGACGAGCTGGTTTTCCTGATAAACCCGTACATCTGGGTACCCCGGCACCGATGCCACACCGAAGGCGGAACCCAGATCGCGCGCGGCAAAGATGGTGCCGTCACTATAGGCAAGCGAGCCATCGCTCAGGAGCCTTGCCGCAACCCCGTTCTGCGTGTCGGCGACATCCGCGGTAAGGGTGCTCACGCTGTTGCGCCAGGTAAGGGTTCCGTCAGCGCGGGTATAACTGCCCGGGGTCGCGCTCAGGTCATATCCGACGCCGCTGCCGAAGGGGGCACTTTTCTGATACTCGAGGCGCCCGCTCGTGCCTAAGGAGTCGGAATTGAAACCTGCGTCCGCGGATTCCCGGTTGCCGAGGGGCAGGGTGAGCAAAAGTCCGAAGGCGGTCGCAGAGCCTCCCGGACTGCTGTGACTGAACTGCGCAAAGGTATTGACATAAACGCGATCTGAAACCGGCACGCTGTAGCTCAGTCCCACGACCTGGGTGCGGGAGTGATCAGCCGTCGCAAGCAGTGTGAAATTTGCCGCGACTTCCCCGAATCTGCCGAGTGAGAGACTGGCATAGGCTTCTCCCTGTTCCTGGTATTGCGCGGCGGCAAAGGTGACACCGGTTGGAAGATAGCGTTGGCTTGCGACCTGGTAGCTGAGCGATGCGCTCCATATTCGCCCGATGTAGCTGTAGGCGGCTCGCCCCAATACACCGTCGCCGTGATCGCTGTGACTTCCTGCAAGTGCTGCCGAAAATTCCCCGAGGGTAGGGATGACGAAGGTCGCATCGAGCCCAGCCACCTGGGTCGTCGAACCGATGTGACATGACCTTCAGCGGTGAGATCATTGGTAAGGCCGCGCCGATAGTTCGCGCTGGCAAGTGGTGTTGCGTAGTCGAAGCTGCGCTGGGTATAGCCATCGCGCAGCACGCCGAGGCTCACCGAGTAGTCGTCAAGACCGGCTTTGAGCAGATGCGATGAGGCGTAATAGGGAACGGTGATGGTCTGCTGAACTCCGAGGACATTGGCAATGGTAAATGCGATATCGCCGGAGCCTGTCACTGCCGGGATCTGCTGGATGTCGAAGGGACCCTGTGGCACCGTACTGCTGAAGCGCAGCGCATCATTGACATAGGCCTGTACCGTCGACGGTAGTGCCGCCTGACCGGAAAAGCTTGGCATGGGAATATAGATGAACTGCGGCTGGAGGGTGAAGTCGGTGCCGAACTGGAGCCCGCCGAAGCGCACCGGACTTGCCCAGTCGGTTCCGCGCGAGATCGCGTCGCCCAAGGTTAGCCGCATCATCGTCTCGGGATCATCGTGGACGAGGCTCGTGTCCAGGCGGATGAGATGGTTCGCGGTAGAACCCGTCGCACCCGTGATCGGCAGCGACATGGTGTTGGTGATAACGCCCCAACTGTCCGACAGGGCAGTATCGAGAAAGGTGCCGGCAGAGACCTGTCCGCCGGATAGCTGCGCACTTCCTGCATAATTGAGGAACACGGAGGGCGTGGCGGGAGTTATCGCGTGTTTGACCCGGGCTCCGCCAACATAGACGCTGGGCAGGCGTTGTGCCGGCGGCAACGTGAGGACGAGGGTCTGGCTTGGCGCATCAATACGCACGTCCAGTCGGGGAATTGCCGACAGATCGAAATAAACCGTGCCCGCTTCCTCGATCCGGCCCGTTGACGGTTCACGTATGCGCCAGGCGCGCAGCTCTCGGCCTGTAACGAAGACCCGACCATCCTTTTGCAGTATCCGGACGACACCTTCCCTGGTGCCGTTGAGCTCCACCGAAAGCAGGAGGATCTGTGCGCCCCGCGTAGGGGCTGGCGCTTGAGCCTGGGCGGTGCCGTTCAGCAACAAGACACAACCGAGGGCGAGAACGAATTTACTCAGACCCCTCAGCATCGCCGCCGGCGCCTACTACGAGCTTGCGCTCCAGGGAGGCGCTATCCGTCTCCGCATTCAGGGTAACGGTCGTGCCAGAGGCGAGGGCCGCAGTTTCAGGCAGTGTCCAGCTGTGCCGCTGGCCGGCCAGCACATAGGCTGGCTTGTCGAGTGTGACGAGGAGGTGTCCCTGTGCCCCGGTGATCCTGAGACGTCCGATTTCGATATGGGCGGTGCCATGATTGATCGCCTGCAGCTGCAACCGCGCACCATGAACGCGGTGGAGCGACCAGAGGACGTCCGGCTTGTCGTTCGGGCTTTCGACGAAGATCGGGATGCTGATATTGAGTACCGTCTGCACCTCTCCTGCCTGCAGAAGACGCTGTTCGGGTACCTGGGTGATCAGCACGCGATAGGTTCCCTCGCTGTTGGCGGGCTGTCGTTCCAGACCGAAGCGCACGATCTGTGTGGCGCCGGCGGCGAGCCGGAAGCCAGGCGGGTTGGCTACGAGGTCATCTGTCGGCGAAAGCACATCCTTGCCGTTGCTCTGTGTCCAGTGACGCAGACGTACCTGCATCAATACGCCGGTATCGCCGCCGTTTTTTACCTCAAGAGAGGCTATGGGTGCCTTGGCAGAAAGCGTAACCCGTACCGGCGTGACGATGATATTGGCTGCCGACGCCGGTAGGGCGACGAGAACGAGACCGGCCAGCATCCAGCTCCCCAATGGCCATCTGCGCATTTTCGACCGTCCTAATAAGTTATGGTTGCGGTGACTGTATCGGTATACGCGCCAACCGGAACGTTCTGCAGTGCCGGGACCTGACCATAGACAGTGAGCGTCGCGGCCGTTCCTCCTGCTGTCCCTGCGAGCGTGTCGGTACCGACCGTATTGCCCCAGTTTATGGTTCGCGAACTGTCCTGGTAGAGCGCATAGTTCAGGGTGTTGGCCCCGTTCGTCATCTTGCGTGCTGTGACCGTTGCCCCTGGCGCCGAGCCCGCATTGAGCCCAACATTGTATGTGGTGCCGGTGGTGCAGAGAATGGTGATGGAGCTCGTCGAATCGAGCGGTGTCCCAGCGGTGGGATCGTAATTGCCAAAATTTAGCGATGTTGCCGAGATGTTGCAGGCCTTGGTTGCGGTCGCGGTAACAGTAAATGTGCTGGTTGCCGTTGCAGCGAGAGCCGGCTCGATCATATTCGGGCAGACCATTGCTGCCAGGCTCAGCAGAGCACCGAGTTTGCGCATACGCATGAGGGATCTTCCGTTTACAGAATGTGCTGCATGTCCGGGAGGATCATGCCACTTCGACAGTACGTATTAAACAGAATATCATATTCAAGAAACATACGGACAATGACGGACAATTTCGGGAGATCTTTTTGCGCCAGATCTATGCGCGCGCATTTAGATACGGTTTGTGTGCGGCTATTTTTCGGAAATTGTGGGTGGACTGTCAGCAACGCGAAGCCATCGAAGGACAGCACCACGACTCTGAGTGCCGGGGCCGCGCGCGATGCGGTGTAGGCAGGATTTGCCACCCCTTCACCAACCTATGGTAGGGGCTTTGGGCGAGGCAGATGGAGAAAAGATGGAGGCAGTTCTCTCGGGGAGCTGTGCGGCCTCACGGCGGCAGATGAATCGCGGTAGCTGCCAAAGCCTTCCTCGCGATGTTCTCTGCCATGCGCCCCGCATCATCGCTTGAGCTGGCCATGGTGCTAGTAAGACCGTGAACTGTGCCGATGATTTCTTCATCAAACCCCTTGGCCATGGAGATGAGCATCAAAACTTCGGGCGCGTCGGCGATTCTTGCGAGAGCCTCTTCCATGTCGGCTGCAATCAAAATGGGCTGCGGTCACGTCCTTGCACATAAGCGTGGATGGGTACCCGAGTTGTCTGGATCATCAGAGTAAGGCGCGGATCTGCGTTGGACGAACGTGGTCTGTGGGGGGGCAATCAGTCTCCAAGTTACAGAGGTATGGTCTGACGCAGGGGGCTCTCTGCCGGTCTGATGCGCCCATGGCCGGTGCATTCTGAAAGAGACTGCTCTCGGTTTCGCGGGCTATGAGTAGCATCCCGTGGCGTCTGGTTGCGGCCGGTCCTCTCAAACGGGACCCTCGGCCCGCCGCAACACAGCCCCGCCCGGATTACCCTCACTCAGACCCGCGTGAAGGTAGAGGAGTGGTGCCGGGCCTCGCAGTCCGAACGCACCGGTTGTGTGTTGACGGTGAAAATGGAGGGCGCTCCTTGGGCGCGCATTTTCGTGAGGAGAGGCCGTGGGGTTACGAGCCCAGCCTTACCCTTCGGGGGGCTCAAATCTGCGTGACTCAGATTGCCTGCTGCCTTCTCTCCTGACATGACCTGGTAGGGGACTTGGGGGCCGGGGGCCCATGTTCCAGGCATTTCCGTCAAGCTTCGCGGTATATTATCCTAAGGTAGCGCTGCTCTCAGCTCCGCGGAAGTGCTTGAGAATGCAGGAGTTGACGGGAGTAACCATAAAATTCGACACAATGTTCGGGTAGAGCAGCACTTGACCGTCTAATTGCGACCGCCTACCACGCGCCCGCGACGAATGAATGGTTCGTTCTTCGGTTCAGGAGCCCTGATGCGCGCCCCGCGGAAACTTGCCTTTGCCTTGATGTTGGGTGCGCTGGCCCTCACCGGATGTGGGTCGGGTAACCAGAAGTTTGTCCCCCCGCCTCAGGACGTGGGGGTGGTGGACATCCACGCCCACAGGGTTCTGCTCACGAGCGAGCTTCCCGGGCGCACCGTGCCTTACGCGATTTCAGATGTCCGCCCCCAGGTGAGTGGCATCATCCTCAAGCGTCTTTTTGTGGAAGGCAGCGAGGTCAAGGCGGGGCAGGTTCTCTACGAGATCGATCCCAAGCCCTATCAGGCGGCCTATGACAACGCCAAGGCGGCGCTGGCCAGTGCCGTAGCCAATGCGGTAACCAAGGTCGCCGCGGCCAAGCGCTATGCCAGCCTGCTCAAGGTCAATGCCATTGCGGTGCAGACCTATGATGATGCCAAGGCTGCGGCTGAGCAGGCCAAGGCCGCGATCGAACAGGCCAAGGCCAATCTCGAGACCGCGCGCATCAATCTCGGCTATACGCAGGTGACGGCTCCGATCTCTGGTCGCATCGGCATCTCGACCGTCACCCCTGGCGCGCTGGTTACAGCCGATCAGAGCACTGCTCTCACCACCATCCAGACGCTTGATCCCATCTATGTCGATATTCCGGAGTCAAGCGCACAGCTGCTGCAGTTGGAGCAGGCGGTGGCGCAAGGCCAGATGACGCCGGTCCAGAAGTTGAGCGCCAATGTCGATCTGGTGTTGCCCGATGGCAGGGCTTATGCGCAGAAGGGCAAGCTGCAATTTGCTGATGTCACGGTGGATCCCAACACGGGTTCGGTGACGCTGCGGGCCATTTTCCCCAATCCCAACCGCGTGCTGTTGCCGGGCATGTTTGTCGAGGCCAAGGTCGCAGAGGGCGTGGATCCGCACGCCATTCTCGCGCCCCAGCAGGGTGTTGCCCACAATCCCAAAGGTCAGCCCACGGCTCTTGTGGTCGGCAAGGACAACAAGGTCGAAATGCGTGTCCTGACCGTCGGTCGTGCCATTGGCAATGCGTGGCTTGTCCATTCAGGTCTCAAGCCTGGAGACCGACTGATTGTGGAGGGCCTGCAGAAGATCAAACCCGGACAGGTGGTCAAACCCGAAACGGTGGCGTTGCCGGTCTATCAGCCGCAATACATCAGCGCCGGTGGCACCTCGACCAAGATCGGGGGACAGTAGCGGCGCATGTCACGCTTCTTCATCGAGCGGCCGATCTTTGCCTGGGTTATTGCCATCGCCATCATGCTGGCCGGAGCGCTCTCGATCTTCGGCCTGCCCATCGAGCAATATCCCGACATCGCGCCACCCGCGATTCAGATCCATGCCAACTATCCCGGCGCGTCGGCCGAGACAGTCGAAAACTCGGTGACCCAGGTCATCGAGCAGCAGCTCACTGGCATTGACGGGTTACTCTATTTTTCCTCGAGCAGCGACAGCTCGGGTAGTGTTGATATCACCGTGACCTTCGCACCCGGCACCGATCCCAACATCGATCAGGTGCAGGTGCAGAACAAGTTGCAGCTCGCAACTCCCTTGCTGCCCCCCGAAGTCAATGCGCTGGGCGTCACGGTCGCCAAGGCCCGCTCCAACTTCCTGATGGTGGTGGCGCTGTATGACCCAAGTGGCACCTACACCAACATCGATATCGCCAATTTCATGGCGAGCAATCTGCAGGATCCCATCGCCCGGGTTCCCGGGGTAGGCAATGTCCAGCTGTTCGGCACCGAATATGCCATGCGCATCTGGCTCAACCCGTTCAAGTTGCGCACCTACCACCTGATGCCTTCGGATGTGATCGCAGCGATCCAGGCACAGAATATCCAGGTTCCGGCTGGCTCGATTGGTGCTGCTCCTTCCATCTCCGGACAGGAACTGAACGCCACAGTGACGGCGCAATCGCGGCTTCGGACGCCGGCCCAGTTCCGCAACATCATCCTGCGTACCAGCTCCGGCGGCGCCACAGTACGGCTCGGCGATGTGGCGCGGGTGCAACTTGGCGCCGAGAGCTATGGCATGGTGAGCCGGCTCAATGGTCATCCCGCGGCGGGCTTTGCCATCGAGCTGGCTCCGGGGGCGAATTCCCTCAATACCGAAAAAGCGGTGATCGCACGCGCCGAGTCGCTGATGAAGTCGGTACCGCCACAGCTCAAGCTGGCGTTTCCGGTTGACTCAACCAAGTTCGTCAGACTGTCGATCCATGATGTGATCATTACCCTCTTCGAGGCCATCGGCCTGGTCGTTGCGGTAATGTTCATCTTCCTGCAGAACTGGCGCACCACGCTCATCCCGGCCATCACGATTCCCGTGGTTCTCCTCGGTACCTTCGGGGTGCTCGCCGCCTTCGGCTACACCATCAATACCCTCACCATGTTTGCGCTGGTTCTGGCGATCGGCCTTCTCGTCGACGACGCGATCGTTGTCGTTGAAAATGTCGAGCGCATCATGAGTGAGGAGGAACGAACGCCGCGCGATGCCACCATGCAGTCGATGGAAGAAATCCAGGGGGCACTCATTGGCATCGCCTTGGTGCTGTCGGCTGTGTTCCTGCCTATGGCCTTCATTGGCGGCTCAACAGGGGTGATCTATCGCCAGTTCTCGGTCACCATCGTCTCTGCAATGGTGCTGTCGATCTTCGTGGCTCTCATCCTCACTCCGACCCTGTGTGCGACGCTGTTGAAGCCCACCGATAAGGTTGCTGAAGGGGACCGCAACCGTTTTGCCAGGACCTTCAACACGTGGTTCCTGCGCAGTACTGTCGCCTACCGCCGCGGTCTTGAATGGGTGATCGATCACCCGGTGCGGCCCCTCTTTCTCTATGTGGGTATCGTCGGTCTTCTGGTTCTTCTCTTCCTCAATCTGCCAACCAGCTTTCTGCCGAACGAAGACCAGGGCTTCATCATGGTCGAGTTCATGTTGCCCCAGGGGGCAACCCAGGCGCGGACGCTTGAGGTCGGCAAGAAGATCGAGCACTTCTTCCTCGTCGACGAAAAGCGCAACGTGGAAAATCTGTTCGTCAATGCCGGCTTCAGCTTTGCGGGCAGTGGTGAGAATGCGGGCATGGCCTTTGTCCATCTGAAGGACTGGAGCAAGCGGCCGGGCTTTGCCAACAGCGCCCAGGGCATTGTTTTGGCCGCCTATCGTGCGCTCTCGAAGGTACGCGATGCCCAGATCTATCCGTTGATCCCGCCATCGGTTCCCGGCCTTGGTCAAAGCCAGGGCTTTGACCTTGAGCTTGAGGATCGCGGCAATCACAGCCATGCCTGGCTGGTGAAAAAGGAGTTTGAACTCCTGGCCATGGCGGCGAAAAGTCCAGAGCTGATGGGCGTACGACCCAATGGTATGCCGGATACCCCGCAGCTCCATGTCTCCATCAATCCGCTCAAGGCGACGTCGCTGGGGCTCAATCTTTCTGAAGTTAACACCACGCTGCAGGCGGCCTGGGCCGGCATCTTCGTCAACGACTTTATCAATGATGGCCGCGTCAAGCGCGTCTATGTCGAGGGTGATGCTCCCTATCGTATGCAACCGAGCGACCTTTATGACTGGGCGGTGCGCAATTCGAGCGGCACGATGGTCCCGTTCTCCGAATTTGCCACCACCTCGTGGACCAGTGGACCGTCCTCGCTTGAGCGCTACAACGGTTTTCCGGCGATTGAAATCCAGGGCTCAGCCGCGCAAGGTGTGAGCTCTGGAACGGCCATGCACGTGATCGAGAACCTCGTCTCCAAGCTCGGCTCGGGCATTGGCTATGAATGGACGGCGCTGTCCTATCAAGAACAGCTCTCCGGCTCGCAAGCTCCGGCGCTTTACGCGATGTCGGTGCTCGTCGTCTTCCTCAGCCTGGCGGCGCTTTATGAAAGCTGGTCGCTGCCGTTCTCGGTATTGCTCGTCATTCCCCTCGGTGTCGTGGGGGCGCTGCTGGCTGCATTCGGTCGCGGTCTCACCGATGATGTCTTCTTCCAGGTGGGTCTGCTGACGACAATCGGGCTGTCGGCCAAGAACGCCATCCTGATTGTCGAATTCGCGGAATTTGCTGTGCGGCGCGGGGAGGAAGCCCGACGCGCGGCCATGGAAGCGGCACGGTTGCGGTTGCGCCCCATTCTGATGACGTCGCTGGCGTTCATCGCCGGCGTGCTGCCGCTTGCGGTGGCGACCGGAGCAGGTGCAGCCAGCCAGAATGATATCGGTACCGGCGTCATCGGCGGCATGTTGAGTGCGGTACTCCTCGGCATCTTCTTCGTGCCCCTGTTCTTCCTCATGATCCAGCGCTGGAGCGAGCGCAGGGCCCGCCGTCGCAGCGCCAGCAATTAAACGGGGTGGGCAAGGCAAGAGGCGCCTTCAGCATTTGGCTGGGCGCACACTCCTCTTCAGCCTCGGGGTTCCTTGCCGCGAAAGCCGAGAGTACTTTGCGCCCGGAAGAACGGATGATGTGCTTTTGGCAAGGCGTGGTGGCCGTCCTGTGGCCCGCAGGCGTGTCGTGAGCGCTGTGCAGCCGCCGTGAAGGGGGGGTTAGTAGACCCAGCCATTGGTGCCGGCAGCGGCTCCCAGCACGGTGATGACGCTGATGATGAGGGCGATCCAGTGCAGGCGCTGCAGCAGCGCGAGGGTCTGTGCGGGCGCCCTTGCGCCGCGCTCCTCCAGCCACTCATCGACGAAGAGAGGTTCGGCGATGAAGAGGACGACGATAAAGAGCGCCCATACGAGCAGCATCGCATCAAGCCACCAATAGGTCGGTACGAAGAAGTAGGGCCACAGGCCCAGGACCAGGACCATATAAAGACCGCTTGCGCCGGCCAGAAGCGTTGTCGCCCGCGCGTGCCAGGCAAAGCGTTCTTCAATGCGCCGGAACATGGCGAGGCCGTCGTGCGGATTGTCCATCGCCCGGGCAGCGGGAAGCAGCACGGTCGTGACCATGGCCACGCCGCCGATCCACCAGACGATGGCGAGGATATGAAGGGCAATAGCGAGGGCGATATCGTTCATCAGGTCTTGAGCATGGCCTGATCGCGCGGTCGACACAACATCGGTCCGTAGCGAAGGACGAAGAGAACGAAGGCGGTGATCCAGAAGCCGGCCGCCACGCTCAGGAGCGGCAAGGTCCAGATCGGCGAGAAGGCGGCGATTATGCGGAAGAGCGCTGCCAGCATCACGGCACCATAGAGGAGCGTGGTCGTTCGGTCAGCAGTGAGCTTGCGGCCAGTGTGGCCACGGGTGGCCCGTGTCATTACTCCAAGAATGGTTGTGCCAGCCGCGCCAATGGTCATGGCATGGATGCCGGCGCTCAGGGGCACGGCCGGGCTCAGGACCGCGGCCCCGAGCAAGGCCGCACCCGCGCAGAGCCAGCCATAGCCGAGGTGCAGGATGACAAGGAGGGGTTCGGCAAGGGTGCGGATGCCTTGCCAGCGCGACAGGCGCCACAGATTGGCGATGGCGCCGAAGATGAGAAGAATTCCCGCTGCGGGCAGATGCGGGAACAGGGCCCAGGCAAAGAGCCCGAGATGAAGGCTGGCAAGGGCGACGCGGTCAGCAGGTCCGGGTTTGGCGGGAAGCGCGGTCACGCGGCGCTGTGACAGCCAGTTGCGGGTGAAGCCCGGAATGATGCGCCCGGCGATGACCGAGACCAGGACGAGCACCGCGCCAAGGCCAAGCCGCCAGCCGAGGCCGACGGGAACAGCAACCCCATTGGCCTCAAGATGCATCAGCAGATTGGCAATCGTGAGCACGATGACCGGGATGATCATGGGAATGTTGCGCCGGTCTTTGCCAGCGATGAGTTCGCGGGCGACGATGGCGCTCAGCGCCAGCGGAAAGGAAAGATCTGTGCCGATGGCAAGCCACACTGGCAGCCATTTGGAGATCAGGCAGCTGATGCGGCCAAGGAGCCAGAGCGCGGCGAGGATGCCGAGCGGTGTGCCACTGACGGGCAGACGGCGGGTCCAGTTTGGTATCGCGGTCAGCAGGAACCCCGCCACTGCTGCCATGATGAAGCCGAAAAGCATTTCATGGATGTGCCAGGCGAGAGGATCAAAGCGGCTGGGCAGGCGCAGCTGGGTATTGAGCATGGTGATCCAGAGCGCCAGCGCCAGCGCCGCCCAGATCCCGGCGGCAAGGAAGAACGGACGAAAGCCGCCGGTCAAAAGTGTCAGCGCGCGCGCCGGGCGCGCGCGCATCACAGCCGCGCTCATTCGGCGGGCTCCATGACCTGATTGACACGATCACCTGCCGGAACGAGGACCTGCAAAAAGCCGGGCAGGAGGGGACGCAGCTTGACGAGGAAATCCCACGCCATCACGAGGGCACCCAGGGCGAACACGATGTCGCCTGGCATACGCATCCATTGCCAGAACAATGTGGTGTTGTAGAAGGCCTGGCTGCGGGCATAGGCAAGACCGTGATCATAGACGGCGGCAAGTTGTGACCAGCCGATCGGGAAGAAGTTGAACACGATCCACAGCAGCAGCCCGCCATTGTAGAGCCAGAAGGCCCAGCGTCCGGCCCTTTCACCGAATGGATGGGCATCGCCGGCAACATAGCGCAGGCAGAAATAGATCAGCCCGATGCCAAGCAGGCCAAAGGCACCGAACAGCGCTGTATGGGCATGGTTGAGGGTGAGGAAGGTTGCGTGTTCATAATAGTTCACGAGCGGGGCATTGAGCAGGCCGCCGCCGAACACGCCGGCACCGACGAAGTTCCAGAACGCGGCGCCGATCACATAAAGATAGGCAAGGCCGTATTTGAAATCACCATGGGCCCTGATGAGGCGATGTTGCTCGATGGCTTCGATGACGAGGAGCATGAGTGGCAGCACCTCGATGAAGGAGAACATTGAGCCGATCGGCACCCACATGCCAGGTTCGCCGGCCCAGTAGAGGTGGTGGCCCGTCCCCAGCACCCCGCCCATAAAGATCAGGATCAGTTCGAGATAGACCGAGCGTTCGGCGAGGCCACGGGAGACAAGGCCGACCGCCATCAGAAGATAGGCGCTGATCGCCGCCGCAAAGAACTCGAAGCTCTGCTCAACCCACAGGTGAACCACCCACCAGCGCCAGAAATCGGTGATGGTGAAGGATTTTTCCACACCGGTCAGTGGGATCATGCCGCAGGCATAGAGAAGCGCGATGTTGACGGTTGAGGCCCAGATCAGGTGTTCGAGGCGGATGTGTCCGCTCCAGAACTGGCGCATGGTGCTGATGAAGCCCTCGGGATTTGGCCACAGGGCGCGAAACACCAGCACGCTCCAGATCAGAAGGCCGCCAAAGAAGCCGATCTGCCAGGCGCGGCCAAGCTGGATGTAGGAAAGCCCCTGATTGCCGAACCAGAACCAGCTCTTGCCGCTCATATAGCCCATGATGTCGAGGTAATTGCCGACGAGGGCGCCGGCGACAATGGCAACCGTGGCATAGAACAGAACGTCGACGAGCACGGCCTGGCCTTTGGCTTCGCGGCCGCTGATGGCAGGCGCAAGAAAGAGCGCGGCGCCGATCCACGATACGCCAATCCAGACGATCGGTGACTGGATATGCACGTCACGCAGGAAGTTGAAGGGCAGATAGCGGTCGACAGCAATGCCGTAGAAGCTGGTTCGGTCGGAGTAGTAGTGCGCCATGATCGAACCGGCGAGGATCTGCACGAGCAGAACTGCGGCCACGACGAGAAAATATTTCCAGACGCGCTTCTGACTTGGTGTCAGTGCGCGGAAGCGACCGAGAACCGGATCCATCGCGGCGGCGTCGGCGGTGTGCAGATAGCGCTCATAAATGAACAGTACGGCGCCGAAGGCGAGGAAAGTGAAGCAGATGCTGGCCCAGGTCCAGATGAAGGTCGAGGTGGTGGGATGATTGCCGACGATGGGCTCAAAGGGCCAGTTCTGTGTCCAGGAGGCGTTTGAACCTGGCCTGCGCGCGACGGTGGTGAGCGACGAATAGAGGAGAAAATCTGCGGTTTGACGCGCGCTCTGGGGATCAAGGCTATAGGCCTCAGTCCAGCCCTTGGCGTAATCGTGATGCAGCAGGCTCTTTTCGATCTGCTGTTGTCGTGTGGCGATGGCAGCGGCAAGCGGCTGGGGAAGGACGGTCGTCTTGTGGCTGAGGTCTACGCCCTGGAGCATCTTCTGCATGCGCAACTGAACAGCGGCCTTCTCACCGGCGCTGAGGGCAGACAATGGCTTTCCATTGCGGGTTTGGGCGATGTTGGCTTCGGTGAGCTTGGCCAGGCTGACGAGATTAAGGGCGGTATAGTCCTCACCAAAATAGGAGCCCATGCCATAGAGGCTGCCGTAATCCATGAGGTCGGCTTTCTGAAAGCCGGCCTTGCCCGCGATCACATCGGCACTGGTCATGATCACGCGACCGGACGGGGTGACGAACTGGTCAGGAAAGGGTGGCGCGCCTTCATAAGTGAGTTTGGTTGCCCAGAAGAGCGCGGCAAAACAGGCAATGGCGACAGCAAGAAGAATCCATTTGAGCACGCGGCCAACTGGATCTTCGCCGGTGGTGGTGTGTGTGGCTGACATGAGAAATCCCCCAGGATCTGGCGCGGGCTGGTGGGGATGGACGCCTGCGCGGGTGGACGAAATTTGGTCTAAGGAGCCCGTGACGCAGGACGCGTGTGGGGCCATTTGCAGGCGTCAGGTGCGTGGTTGTTCATGCACCCTCTCCAGGTTCTTCGCTGAAGTGCTCGGAAAATTTGTGTGGGGTGGCATCCCACGCCGCGGCATCAGGTGGTGGGTGCTTGCGGGTGGTGATATTGGGCCAGATCTGCGCAAAGCGGCGATTGAGCTCGAGATAGGGCTGTGCGGCGGGATCGGTATCGGCGACGATGGCGTCCACCGGACATTCGGGCACGCAAACCCCGCAATCGATGCAGACATCCGGATCGATGACGAGCATGTTCTTGCCTTCGTAAAAGCAGTCCACCGGACACACCGTGACGCAGTCGGTGTATTTGCAGCGGATGCATTTGTCGGTGACGACGTAGCTCATGCTGGCTCTCCCTGTGAGGAGTGGTGCCCGCGCGCCCTGTAGAACATGCCGAGCTCGAGGCTGCGGGCGATGGTCTGAGCGCGCCCCGTGAAGGCTGCGGCTAGATGAGGCTGGAAGAGCTCCCCTGCTGTGGCATCGAAGAGGCTGAGCCAGCGGCCAAAGTGCGCCGCTTCGACGCGTTTCAGACGCAGATGCGCCGCCATGGGATTGCCGTGATAGCGGCCCGACATGCGCATGACGCTCGACCAGAAGGCACACATCTTTTCCAGGTGCGGATCCCAGTCGGCGATGGCGGCATTGAAGATGGGGCCGAGCTCTGTGTCGTTACGGATCTTGGCGTAGAAACCATGCACGAGAGCGCGGATCTGCTCTTCGCTGGGAATGGTCGCGGCCTTGGGTCCACCCGGCTCGGACATGGGGCGCTCCCTAAAACAAGTATAATCAATACTTGTTTTCGACACTATTGCCGGGAGGGGCAAAAAGCAATATCGTTGATGCAGCTTTTATTCGGGTGCGACAAAGCGTGCGGCTGACCGTCTATACCGATTATGCGCTGCGGCTTCTGATGTATGTGGCGCTCAAGAACGAAAGTCTGGTCACCATCCAGGAGGTGGCCGGCGCCTATGGCATCTCGCGCAACCACCTGATGAAGGTGGCCTATGACCTTGGCCGCTTCGGCTTCCTGGAGACCGTGAGAGGCCGTGGCGGCGGGCTGCGCCTTGCCCGCGCCCCCGAAAAGATCGGCTTGGGCGAGGTGGTGCGCAGGATGGAGGAGGATTTCACGCTGGTGGAATGCTTTGCCAAGGGGTCGAGCAATTGCCGCATCGAAGGGCCCTGCCGGCTCCAGCATGTGCTGGGTGATGCGCTGCATGCCTATCTTGACGTTCTGGACGGCTACACTCTCGCAGATCTGACCGTGCGCAACGCCGCCCTCGCAAAGCGTCTTGTGGCGGTCGGATGAGACGATGAACACCCCGCTTCAAACTCCGATCTGTGATGTTCTGGGTTGTGATGTCCCCATTGTTCTCGCCGGGATGGGGGGCGTTGCCCGCCCCGATCTTGTGGCAGCGGTGAGCTCGGCCGGCGGCTTCGGCCTTCTGGGCATGGTGCGCGAAAGCCCGGAACTCATCACCGCGGAAATCGCCCGCGTGCGCGGCCTGAGCGAGCGGGAATTCGGCGTCAGCCTGATCCCCGCGGCAACACCGCCTGAGCTTTTTGCCGCCGAACTCGCCGCCTGCATCGCTGCGCGTGTTTCGGCCGTGGCGCTTTTCTGGGATCTTTCCTACGAGGCGATCGCACGTTTGCGCGATGCCTCCATTCTTGTCCTCTGTCAGGTTGGCAGTACCGAGGAGGCGCACGCTGCCGTCAGGGCCGGTGCGCAGATCATCATCGCCCAGGGCGCTGAAGCCGGCGGCCATGTGCGCGGGAGCACGGCCTTGCGAACACTTCTGGCGGAGATGGCGCCTCAGCTGCGGGTTCCGCTGCTGGCCGCGGGAGGCATCATCGACGGGCAGGGTGTGGCAGAGGTGCTTGGCTTGGGCGCGCAAGGCGCGGTCATCGGCACCGCATTTCTGGCCACTGAAGAATCCTTCGCCCACGACTACCACAAGCAGCGCATCATCACCGCGCCCACAGGAGCACCCCTGCGCACCCGTGCCTTTCACGTCAACTGGCCGCCAGACGCCGAGGTTCGCGTATTGCCCAATTCGGTCACCGAGGGGCGGAGGGGCGATCCCTTTTCCGGCCACCGTACCGTGATCGGTGCGGAAGGCGCGCGTTCCATCTGGCTCTTCAGTACCGATTCACCCCTGCGCGACATGACGGGTGATTTCGAGGCGATGGCGCTTTATGCCGGTGAGGGAGTGGGCGAGATCACCGCGATCGTTCCGGCCGCGGAACGCCTCCGCAGCATCTGCGCCGAGGCCGAACAACATCTTGCCATGGTGCGCAACGATGGGACGCAAGCTGTCGCGGGCACGGATGCTGATGCTGATGCTGATGCCGTGCCTGCCTCTCAACTGTGCTATGCGCGACAGGCTGATGACCTCTATGCCGGCTTTGCCACGCGCGAGGAAATCCTGGTTTTCCTCAATGAGCTGCTCGAGGCCGAGCGTGCGGGTGCGCGTATCACCGCGCGCACCGCGCTTGATGCGAAGGACGAAAGCCTGGCAGGCTTGATGCAGGAGATCCGCCACGATGAAGCCCGATGGTGTGCCATGCTGCTGACGTGGGTTACGCAGCTGAACGGCACTGCGAGCCCCAGGATTGGCGATTTTTATGGCAAATGCCTTGCCATCGGGGATCTGTATGCGCGGGCACGCTTCATCAATCGAGGACAGGGCTGGGTGGTGCGCAGACTGAAGGCGATGTTACCGCGAATCCGTGATGACGGCTTGCATGCCGATCTCACGGCCATGCTCATTGGGCATGACGAGAACATCCGTCGCAGCGAGATGCTGCTCGCCGCTACGCCCAGTGAGGGCGCGGGGAACTGATACGACGCGCTCAGCGTGACTGCAGAAAATCGCGCAGCACCACGGCGTGGTTTTGCTCGCGATCGCGGCTTGCATAAAGCAGCGTGACCGGGCCCTGCCGCAACAGCTGGCGTAGCTGTTCCGCACTTTGCGGCATGGCCTCGAGCTCGGCCCAGTAGCGCGCATAGAACTCGGGCCAGCGTGACGGGTCGTGACCAAACCATTTCCTCAGGGCCGTACTGGGCGCGATCTCCTTCAACCAGATCACATCGGCGAGCTTGTCTTTGCCGAGCCCGCGTGGCCACAGCCGGTCGACGAGAACGCGCGTGCCATCACCTCTGGCGCGGGGCTCATAGACGCGCCTGAGCGAAAGCTTTGCCATGGCTTTACCTCGAATTCCGCCGCCCTCTCGGTCGCAGTGGGCGATGACGGCCGAAAGAGCTCCTCGCGCTCTGAGCATGGCGCAGCCACGCACCGGATAGACCCGCTGAATGCCTAGCCGTGGAAGCTGAGGGCGCGGGCCCGCTCTTTTTCCTCGCGCGCCGCCCGAGCCCGCACCCGCAGCAGATCACGCTGCGCCACCAGTCCGACCAGCTCACCACTTTGGGGATCGATGATCGGCGCCCGTCCAATGCCGGATTCTACCATCCGGTCGGCGAGCGTCCCCACCAGTTCGACGGCATAGCCGACGAAGAGTGTCTGCCGGTCGGCGTGCTCGCGCAGTGTGTCATCCGCGTTCCATCCCTCGCGGGTCCAGCGCAGCACATCCGAACGCGACACCAGTCCGAGCACGTGATTGTCGTCATCGACGATGGGATAGCTCTTGTGGCGCAGATCTTCCGGCATGGCGTCGAAGAACGCGACCGCATCGGTGATATGCAGCGACGCTGCCAGGGTTTCGACTGGCTTTGCCATGATCTCCTGTACGCGCATGACCTCAAACGGATCAACCGAGTACTCATAGAAGAGATGCTGTCCGCGCCGGGCCAGGCGCTCGGTAAGGATTGAGCGGCGCATCGTCAGGACCGTGGTTGCGAAGGACGCCACGCAGGCCACAAGTACCGCCGGCATGACATGAAGATCGCCGGTGAGCTCGACCGCGAACACCGTGGCAGTCAGCGGTGCACGCATGGTACCGCCGAGCACGGCCGACATCGCCACAAGTGCCCAGAAGCCGACATCGCCAAAGGGCAGAATATGGGCTTCGATTGCGCCGAGAGCGCCGCCCATCATGAGCAGTGGCGCGAGCACGCCGCCCGACGTTCCCGAGGACAATGCCGCGATCCAGACTACGGCCTTGCCGATGAGCAGCGAGACCGCAGGTCTCATTGTGACCTGTCCTGAAATCAGGGCCTGAATATTACCATAGCCGACACCAAGGACGGCAGGATCGTACCAGCCGCCAACCCCGACCACGATGCCACCAAGCGCTGGCCACCACATCCAATGCACCGGCAGCTTGTGAAAGAGGTCTTCGACGGCATAAAGCGTCATTGACATCAAGACGGACTGCAGGCCGGCGATGATCCCAACCAGGGCGCAGAGTGCGAAGCCCCACCACGGCATCAGCGGCGCGCCGGTGTGGGGAAAGAGCGGCCAGGCCCCGACCAGAAAGGGACGCCATGCCGCTGCGACTGCCGCCGAAATCGCCACGGGTACGAAGCTGCGCGGCTTCCATTCAAAGAGAAGAACCTCGACGGAAAGAAGTACGGCGGCCACGGGGGTTCCGAAAATCGCGGTCATGCCAGCGGCGGCGCCTGCCACGAGGAGCGTTTTACGTTCCGCCGAACTGAGATTGAAGAACTGTGCGAAGAGTGAGCCGAGCGCGCCGCCCGTCATGATGATCGGCCCTTCCGCACCGAAGGGCCCTCCGGTGCCAATCGCGATTGCCGAGGACAGCGGCTTGAGGAACGCCACCTTGGGCGCTATGCGGCTTTCGCCGATCAGGATCGCTTCAAGCGCTTCGGGAATGCCATGCCCGCGGATCTTGTCTGAGCCATAGCGCGCCATGATTCCTACGATGAGGCCCCCCACCACCGGAGTGAGGATCGACCAGGGACCGAGTGTCATCCCTGTGAGGTCGTAAGGATCGGTCGAGAGGATGTGGGAATAGGCGAGGTTGGTGAAGACAGCGATCAGCTTCAGCAGTGCCCATGCCGACGCGGCGCCGAAGCTGCCGGTGGCAAGTGCCATGGCCGACAGCACGAGAATGCGCGGATCGGCGCTGAAGTCCCGGAGCCTGTCAGGTCCCGGAACGGTAAAACTGGCTTTTTTCATGGTCGGTCGGGTGTTTGGCTGGCGCTTTATATCGTGTCACGATATAAAAGCAATGGCGGCCCTCCCCCCCAAGGTGGCGGCTCTTGTGGTGCCGCAAGACCGGCACGGTCCCCTGTGCGGGGCAGTCCCTCACGACAAGTTCTACCGACCGTCCTTTTTGCGATGCCTGCGGCACACAAAGCGCTGACGCTAAGTCAAGATAGGAAGGGCCGCGCGATAGGCTGGCGGGCTCCTAAAAGCGGAGGGTTATCTTCCGGTGTCGTCCCATGCCTTAGCGTCGCCTGGTTGATCTCTGCAGCCGACGGGATGCTCCGTATCTGTGGCGACGCTGCGACGCGAAGGTTCAGGAAGACCGAGTGTTTTCCGCTGATTATCCGTAACAGCTCCGCGCCTGACCTGGCGTCATGTCGCTATCCCGATGGCGCGTTGGAGCACCCTTCAGCCGTGGCGGGCTGGCGCTTGGCTGCCCATTCTAATCTTTGTCGCTTTGCCGTGCCGCACCAATTGCGCCTCGCGCCGCGTTGCAGCAATCGCCCCGTCCCACGCGACAGTTTTGCCGCGTCTGAATTTTTCCGGACCGTGATGAGGAATTTCAGTGCATCCTGTGCGGAAACACCCGTTTGGGAGTGCACGATGGATATTTACGCACGCCGCTTATTCACGATCGCAGCTGCCTATAATTTCATCTGTTCCGTGCCCGGCTTCCTTTCCACAACACCTTTTGCGGGGCGCCTGGGACTCACGCCGGCGGTTGACCCCACCGACGTGCACATTGCACTGGTTCTTGTTGTGACATTCGGCTGGGGCTACTGGAAGATTGCACAGGATCCCGTTGTGAACAGGCCGATCATCGTCCTGGGAATTATCGGAAAGATCCTGGTTGCTCTCGTCGGGTACCTCGACTGGCTTGCGGGCCATGCCAGTGGCACTGTTGCGCTCGTCGTTACCGGCGACGCGCTCTTCGCCGCGCTCTTCTATCAATATCTGCGGCGCACGATGCCACGCGAAGAGAATGTTAAAGGGATTTCGCCATGAAAAAGACCATCACCGTGTTCGGCGCTACCGGCACCGCCGGTAGCGCCTGTGTGGACGAACTCCTCCTCCAGGGCGTGTTCCAGCCGCGCGTTCTGGTGCGTAAATCCGGTCAGGAGGAAAAGACGTCCGGGCTCGTCCAAAAAGCTGCGGACGAAAAGCAGCGCCTCTACGACCGCTGGACGAGCCGCGGGGTTGAGATCCGGGAAGCCAACGCGACCGAGCAGACCGATCTCATTCCGGCGCTGAAGGGCACTGATTATCTGGTCTCCTGCGTCCCCTATTCGGCAACAGAATCGCAATACCCGCTGATATGGGCGGCCAAGGAGGCAGGCGTCGAACGCTTCGTACCCTCCGAATTCGGATTTATCTATGAATGGGAACAGTTTTGGCCCACGGACACGTCCCATCGCCAGATGGCACGGCAGAAGGCCTTTATCCGCCGCGTCATAGAACTTGCAGGTCTAGACTGGACCATCATTCCGGCGGGGCTCTGGCCCGAATACTACATGCTCGAACCGGTTTGCGTGCATGGAGACGGCAAACAGAAGGTATCCTGGTCGACGGGAAGGGATGTAGGCCGCATCATCCCTCATGTGCTCGCCCATCCAGCGTCACGCAACGCCATCTGTCCCGTCGCTGCCACAGCCTATCTGTCGTGGGACGAAATGCTCGCGGCACGGGAACGGTTCCTGGGGCGCAGGGTCGAACGTCTCTATATGGACAGCGCCACGTTCCGTGCTGCCTACGCCCAGAACAGCTCGCCACTGACCGAGGTCTTGATGGGCATCGGTGTTGCGGCGACCGAGTGTCCGGAAGGTATGCCACTGTGGGCCAACTGGAACGCCATGCATCTTCCCGACTTTCGCGGCATGGAGCTCGACGTCCTCTTTCGCGACGTGGTTGAGCCGTTCGTTGCCGCCACGATGGCTGGTCTTGCGGCCGCAGTGGGAGGCTGAAGGCTCCGGCCGGGAGGAAGGAACACGGAGCGGTTCAGCTAGGCCTTGTCGGGGTCGATGAGCAGGCTGCCGGCCTTGATCGCGAGAATTTCGTTGCAGCCGTCCTCGATCAGTGCCGCTCTTGCGTCGCGCAAAAGCTTCTCGAGCGGATAGGCGCGGGTCATGCCGTTACCGCCGAACATCTGCAAGGCATCATTGGCAACCTCGAACGCAGTCTGCGTACATGTCACTTTCGAGCAGATCGAAGCCTGGAGCGCGCGTTTGCCCGAAACGGCATTGAAGCGCGCGACGCGGCGCGCCAGGGCGCGTGCGGCCTCGGTGCGTCGGAGCATATGGAACAAGCGGTAGCGCACATTCTGGTGATGGATGATCGGAACGCCACCTTGACGGCGCTCATGGGCATATTCCAGCGCCAGCTCGTAGGCGGCGCGCGCCACGCCGACGAACGTCGTTCCCATGCCCGAATTGGCTTCCGTCAGGATGTCGTAGACCGCATCGGTGTACCGGTCTGGTCCTGCCGCTATGAAGCGCGTCGGAACTTCCACATTGTCGAAGAATATTTCGCCTTGTGGAACGCAGCGCTGTCCCATCTTGTCAAGCGGTTTGCCGCGGGTAACGCCGGCCTGTCTGAGGTCGACAAAAATGCAAATGCCTTCGCGCCCCTGTCCGCGGTCGAACGTGGTGTAAAGGATACAAACGTCGGCAGTGACGCCATTTGATACCCATGCCGACTTCTGACCGTTAAGGACAACGCGATCGCCCTTCAAGGTTGCGATAAGGCTGGGGCGATCATAGGACCCTTGCGGGTGCCCTGCCTGCCGGTCCCAGTCCAGCATGTCGGAACCCGCGACCGGTTCGGTGATCCCCCAGCAGCCGACATAAGGCTGCGGAAACGCGTCCAGGAGGTCGAGCCTGCCCCAGCGCGTCGCCATCATCTGTGGCAGCCCGCTTGCGCCGATCGAAACGCCAAGGCCGGCATCACCCCAGCCCAGTTCCTCGCTCATCATCGATTGCAGATCGACAAGATCGGTGGGCGAGAGGTCCGATGTCAAAATTGCTTCCAGCCCCAGCGCTCGATGCTTTTCGAGAACGCTCCAATAGGATGAGCCTTTGGCAACCATCTCCTCGGCGCTGAGCCTGTCGAGCTTAATGCCTTCTGGCCGCATCACCTCTCTGGCGAAACGGCGAACGAGTTCGAGCGTCTCCTGCTTCAGGCCGCTCAGCGGTTCCTCAAATCCCGTTTCTGGCAATTCGACATACAACTCGCATTTGGGCAGTCCCGGTACGTCCGGGCACAGCGCCGTGTTGGCAACCTGCACTGCCATGATTTTCGCCCCGCTGGGTTTCTTGCGCCTCTTCAGTAGATCGGCAAGTCTGCGCGCTATGACGTTCTCACCGCATCTTCTTCCCAAGAATGCGGCATGACGTAGCAACGTTGATCATGTGCGCTGCATCATGCCTTGTCGCATCAGGTGGCAGGTACGCGATTTAGCATTAAAGGGATGGTCGGGAATGCGTTTGTCTGCGCGCACGCGCAGCATAAGTGCCCTCGTGCACGATTGCGATATTGCGCTGCATTTAATTCCGCGAGCTGATTTTGGCTTTACAGCCGACGCATTTCCGCCGTCAGAGCGCGCAGCAAGGCCGGCCATGGTCGCTGCGCTGTCCTGATTGCGGCTTCCGCCTTTTGTACTCCTTGAAGCTTTTTGAGCGTGCTGCCGGAACGAGCACAGAAACCCAACGGCCTCAGTGCCGAAGATGGGTGTGAGGCTGGCGATCTCTTGCCCCCGCGCGGTTCTGCGCTGGCAGACGGGTGCGGCTTCGGTAGATCCTGTTGCAGGAGAAGCTGGTTGCACGCTTCCGGCAGGATCTGAACGCGAGGTGCTTGCCGCAGCGCATTTTGGCTGCTCAGCTGTCTGCCAAACCGGTCCTTGCGTCCCGCGCCGAGCGGCAGGGGTGCGGGGTTCCACGCGAACGCAGAGGCACGTCATGCTCGTGATTATTGGCACCATCCGGCTTCCGGCAGAAAATCTGTCGGCGGCGCGCAGCTTCATGGCGACGATGGTCGCACAGAGCCGGGCCGAAGCAGGTTGTCTTGCCTACGCCTATGCCGAAGACGTTCTCGAAGCGGGTCTCATTCGCATCACCGAGGTGTGGGAGGATCAGGCTTCGCTCGACCGGCATCTGGCCTCGGATCATCTGGCGGCCTGGCGGACAGCGTGGCCGACGCTCGCCATTGGTGAGCGCAATCTGGTTCTCTACGAAGTCGGCACGGCGCGACGGGTCTGAGCGCGCGCCGCAGCCGGAGGCAGCAGCAGACGCGATGGCCTGTTCGCCATTGGGCGCGCAGGTGCATTACGTGCTCAGTTGTGGGTAAACTGATCGATAATTTTCCGCAGGCTTGGCGCAATGTCAGGGCGGGTCAGTCCGACGGCAACATTGGCCTGGAGGAATCCGACCTTGTCGCCGCAGTCGAAGCGGGCGCAGTTGGTCTTGACGCCATGGAAGGGCATGCGTCCGATCAGGCGCGCCATCGCATCGGTGAGCTGGATCTCGCCGCCAGCGCCGGTTTCGTGCTTGTCGAGCTCGGCGAAGATCTCTGGCTGCAGGATATAGCGCCCGATGATGCAGAGCCGTGAGGGCGCCGCTTCCGGCTTGGGCTTTTCGATAACGCTTTTGACCTCAATGGCATCGCCCCGCACGGCTCCAGGCGTGATGACGCCATAGCGGCTGACATCTTCGAGCGGTTTTTCCTCAGCGGCGACGATCACCCCGCCACCGACACGATGATAGGCTTCGATCATCTGCGCCATGCAGGACGGCTCACCGATCATCAGATCATCGGGCAAAAGCACGGCAAAGGGCTCGTCGCCGACCAGATGGCGTGCCGACCATACGGCGTGGCCGAGGCCAAGCGGACGCTGCTGACGGGTGAAGCTCACCGAGCCGGTCACCGGCAGATCTTCGAGAAGTCCGTTCAGCGCTTCGGTCTTGCCCCGTTCACGGAGCAGGGCCTCGAGCTCATAGGCGTGATCGAAATGGTCTTCGATGATGTGCTTGCCCCGTCCGGTGACGAAGATGAACTGTTCGATGCCCGCTTTCATCGCCTCTTCGACGGCGTATTGCACCACAGGCTTGTCGACCACCGGGAGCATTTCCTTGGGCACCGCCTTGGTGGCGGGCAGAAAACGTGTCCCCATACCCGCGACGGGCAGTACGGCTTTGCGAACGGGTTTGATCATGAGCTCGTCTGAACGATGGGTGAAGGTCACAGACCTGTCTTAGCGGCAAAGCCTGCACGCGTCCATGCATAGGGTTCCGGCTGGCGACAAAAGGCCCTGCCACATTGAAAATCGTCACGCAGCGTAAGGTTTCGGCGCGGATTGTCAGGGCCGTCCAAAGCTGGTTTGCTGCACAAAAGTTTTGAACGAGGCAGATTCATGATCGGGATTACGTCCTGGGGAGCTTATGTGCCGCGACTGCGCCTTCAGCGCAAAAGCGTGACCAGTGCCAATGCCTGGTTTGCCCCCGGTCTGGCACGGGCCAAGGGAGAACGGGCCATAGCCAATTGGGATGAGGATGCACTCACCATGGCAGTGGAGGCCGCGCGTGCCTGTCTGCCTACGCCAGATCCCCTCACCGGTCGCGCCCATCTGGACGCACTCTATTTCGCGTCGACCACGATGCCTTTCAGCGATCGGCTCAATGGCGGAATTGCCGCCCGCGCGCTGGGACTTCGTGACGCGGTGTCCGCGGTTGATGTCACCGGTTCGCAGCGCGCCGGCACCTCGGCGCTGCTGTCTGCCCTTGACGGCGTGGCCGCCGGACGCGCCAAGGCCGCGCTGGCGGTGGCGAGCGACAAACGCAAGGCCAGGGTGGCAAGCAGCCAGGAGCTTTCCTACGGGGATGCGGCTGGAGCCCTGGAACTTGGAGCAGACAAGGTTCGCGCCCGCTTCATTGCCAGCCACACGCTCAGTATCGACTTCATAGACCATTTTCGCGGTGCTGGAGAGGAATTCGACTATGGCTGGGAGGAACGCTGGATCCGCGATGAGGGCTACAGCAAGATCGTGCCAACGGCGATCAAGGCCCTGCTGGAGAAGACTGGAGTTAACGCCAGCGACATCGCGCATGTCGTGATTCCCACCGCCTTTGCCAAGCTCGACGCCACCATCGCCAAGCAGTGTGGACTCAATCCCGAACGTCTGGTGGAGGATTTCAGCGATCGCATCGGCGACGCGGGCACGGCGCAGCCGCTTCTGATGCTGATCGCCGCGCTCGAGCGAGCCAAGCCAGGTGAAAAAATCCTCGTTGCCCAGTTTGGGAATGGCTGTGACGTGCTCCTCTTCGAGACGACTCCTTCGCTCGCGGAAGCCCAGCGTGGCACGCTCATGGCGGCCTTGTCGCGGCGCAAGGAAGAAACCAACTACATGAAGTATCTGGCCTTCAATGGCTTGATCGAACTCGAAAAGGGCATGCGGGCGGAGATTGATAAAAAAACCGCCCTCACTGTGCAGCATCGCAAATCGGATATGCTGACTAGCCTTGTGGGTGGCAAATGTGCCCGTTGTGGGACTGCCCAGTTCCCGCGCACACGGATCTGCGTCAATCCCAATTGCAAGGCGGTGGACAGCCAGGAGCCTTACAGCTTCGCCGAGCGCGAGGGCACAGTATTATCCTGGTCGGCAGATTTCTTGACCTATTCGATGTCGCCGCCCAACCATTATGGCATGATCACCTTCGCCGAAGGCGGGCGCTTCATGGCCGACATCACCGATGTGGATGAAGGACAGGTCGATTCCGGAGCCCGGGTGCGCATGGCCTTTCGCATCAAGGATTTTGACCCCAAACGCGGATTTATCCGCTATTTCTGGAAGGCAGTGCCGCTCTGATGTCGCAGAATGCTGTAGCCGCAAATGGCCCATCGTTAAGTTCGCTTTCACCCGCAGTCCGGCTTGGTGCCGCATCCGCCCTTGGTATGTGGGCGCTGGGAGCCTGTGCCGTCGGAGCGATTGCCATCGGTTATCTGGCAGTTCGGCAGTTCGAAATCCGACGCGCGCGGGTGCGTCGGCTCATCGTCGATGATCTTCTCATCAAGCGTTTGCGCCAGTCCGGCGAGTTTTAACGCGTGCATCCGGTCAGGCCATGCCGGCCCGGAACAGGGCCGGCATGGCGATGCCGAAGGACGGGGCTAGCGCTCCCCGACATGATGTAAGGTGATGGCCCCGATACCGGCAGCCACGTTGAGTCCGGTGCTGCCCTCGATGCTCAGGGGCTGCAGTGTGATGGAATGTCTGAAGCCACCCACAAGGACGTTGGCACCCAGACCAACGCCGGCGGTGGCCTGCGCAGTAGCCCCGACATAATGGCCCGAAAGGGCGCCGGGATGGACCGTGGAAGAGGGGGCAAAAACACCCCAGACGATGACGCCAGCCTGTGTGTAGCCGAGGTCGACGCCGAACTTGTTGATGGTCCCGCGATAATGTTCCACCGCGCCCTCAGGAGGCTGGAACACGCAGCGCAGATCCTTCGACGAGCCAAAGATGAATCCCCAGCCACTTGAGACGTGGCAGGTCAGCATGCCCGCCTTGACGGCAGCATTCGCCGGGGCGGTAACGAGGAAAGCAGCGCCGGCAACTGCCAGGGCCGCGAGAAACTTCCGAGATGTGCTGTTCACGGGAAACGCTCCTTGCGTTCTGGACCATGCGAAGTGGGTCCGTTCACGGCCGGGGACGAAAATATAGGCATCCGTTTCCGAGCCGAGTTCCCGCTTTGTAAATGCAGGCAAGCTCTTTAGGATTGCGATGCATCAAGACGGACGTTTCTTTGTTTCGCATTCGCCGTATCGCTGACGGATTTACGCCCGCCAATGCCCGCGCCCTGCGTGAGGTTGAGGCCATTCTTGCGGCGCGCTTTTCCGCGGCCCGCAAGGAGGACATCACCGGACTTGAGGCCAGATTGGCCCGGCCGGCGCAGCAGGGCATGGCGCCGATCGTGCTGATTGCCGAAGATGCCAGCCTGAGGGTGCGCGGCTGCGTTCTGGCCTACCGTTTCGTCAGACCGTCGTTTCTGTTTCTCGATTATCTGGCCACTCCGCCTGGACGCAGCGGTGGTGGGGTTGGTGGGGCGCTCTACCAGCGTTTGCGCGAGATCGCTGCCGGTCTTGATCTTGCCCTCTTCTTCGAGGTGCTGCCCGGTGACGCCGCGCACTGCAAACTTCCGGCCGCAGAGCTCGAGGAAAACCGCAGGCGCCTTGCCTTCTATGCCCGTTTTGGCGCCTATCCCATTCTGGGTACGCTCTATGAGACGCCGCTCAGCGACACCGACAGCTGTCCACCGCACCTGATGTTTGATGGCTGTGGTGTTCTTGACACTCTGAGGGCTTCCTTCTGTCGCGAGGTGGTGCGCGCTTTGCTCGAGCGCAAATATGGCAAGCTCTGCCCGCCGGCCTACAACCGCAAGGTGCTGGCCTCGATCCGTGAAGATCCAGTCCGGCTCGGCCGCCCGCCGCGGCTGCGCGCGGCCCTGAAGCCTGCCGACGGCCACCGCCGTCTGGCGATGATCGTCAACGAGGGGCATGAAATCTTTCATGTGCGCGAGCGCGGTTATGTCGAAGCCCCGGTGCGCATCTCCTCGATCCTTGAGGGATTGGCCGGCAGCGTGGCGGTGGACCGCATCGAGGCCCGGCATTTTCCTGATGCCCATGTCGCCGAGGTGCATGATCCGGCGCTGATCGCCTTCATCCGCAATCTGTCCGCCAGCATGCCTGCGGGTAAAAGTACCTATCCTTACGTTTTTCCTATTCGCAATCGCGAGAAGCCGCCCAAGGATCTGGCTCTGCTCGCCGGTTATTTCTGCATTGATACGTTCACGCCCATCAATGCCAATTGCTGGCCGGCGGCTCGTGGCGCGGTTGACTGTGCCCTGACCGCGGCCACGCTCTGTCTCGAAGAGCGCAGATTTTCCTACGCCCTGGTGCGTCCTCCCGGCCACCACGCCGAACGGCGTGCCTTTGGTGGCTTCTGCTATCTCAACAACGCAGCCATCGCGGCAAATTATCTGTCGCATTATGGCCGGGTCGCGGTGCTCGACATCGATTATCACCATGGCAACGGTACGCAGGAGATTTTTTACGCGCGCAATGATGTGTTCACTGTTTCGATCCATGGTCATCCAAGCTTTGCCTATCCCTATTTCAGTGGTTTTGCCGATGAGACAGGCAGTGGTGCGGGCGAGACTTTTAATCTCAATCTGCCGCTTGACGAACAGGCTGGGGTGGACACCTTCCTGCGTGCGCTGACCGTGGCGCTGAAGCGCATCGAGCGCTTTGCTCCGCATTATCTCGTGGTCGCGCTCGGCTTTGATACCGCCGCCTCCGATCCCACCGGTTCCTGGAAATTGCGCCCTGCGGACTTCCTCACGGTGGGCAAAGCGATCGCCGCACTTGGCCGGCCAACGGCCTTCATTCAGGAAGGTGGCTACCGCACCCGCACCCTCGGCCGAAACGCCGCTGCCTTCTTTTCAGGGGTTCTTGGTGCTTGAGCCCGTGCGTGCCGCATCCGCCCTCGCACGTTGGTGAGGCGCACAGCTTGAGGGGATGGGAGCTTTAAGGAGCTACTCCAGGTGCACGTGTGCCACGGCCTGGTGCCCCCCCGATGGACCTCTTACATGAACACAGGCGCAAGGTGCTTGGCATCCTGCCGTCGCCGGGAAGATTGCGCCAGTAGTACTGACGTCCAGTCAGTTCAAGCCATGCAAAGCGTCCGCGCGGTTGCGTGCAACGATGAACTCGGGTCCGAAAATGCAGAACTATTTGCATTTCGAATGTCATCATGTCGCGTTTTATTGCATGAAACCATTATGTTTTTTCACACATCGCATTTTGTCAGCGTGGATGTTTGCGTGTCGCTTGCTCCCTGCAAAAGAGCCGTTAGTATTTAGACACCAAGGTCTGATTTGGGGAGTTGTCGATGGCCTATGTCGAGGATCGGGTCGTGCATGATGCCGATTCCCATCTCATGGAACTTGCTGACTGTCTGGACGACTATCTCGATCCCAAATTCCGCGCTGCATATGATGCCTTGCCCAAACTGAAGGACTGGCCGCGCGACGGTGCCTGGGCAAAGCGGGCCCGCGCCCAGCATGAGGATCCCAAATTTCTTGCCGGAGCACTCACCAACATCCTGACGCGCAAGAACTATGAAGCGCTGGGTGGGTTCATCGCCGCAGAACGCCCACGGGCGCTCGATGCACTGGGCTTTGCCAGCCAGCTCGTCTTCACCACCTGGAGCCTTGGCAATTTTGACCTGGACCGCAGCGACGTGGATCTCGCCTATGCCACCGCGTCGGCCCATAACCGGATGATGGCGGATTTCTGCAGCGTCGACCGGCGCCTTCTGCCCACCGCCTATATTCCGCTGGTGGAGCCGCACCGCACCTTGTCCTGTGCCCTCGAAGCCATCGCACTTGGCTGCAAGGCACTGACCTTGCCCTCTCGCTGCCCGCCCGGCCAGGCGCCCAGCCATATCGGCTTTGAACCTTTGTGGGCGCTGGCAGAGGATTCCGGTCTGCCCATCCTCTTTCACGTCGGGGGCGAGGAAAAAATCAACCCGGACTATTTCAACAACGGCTTGCCGCGGGTGAAGGATTTTCATGGCGGCGAAGAAAATTTCACCTCGCTCAGCTACATGATGATTCCCCATTCGGTCATGCTCACGCTCGCTGCGTTGATCTTCGATGGGGTGCTCGACCGTTTTCCCAAGCTCAAATTTGGCGCCATTGAACTGGGGGCGTCCTGGCTGCCAGGCTGGATGCGCTTCATGGACGCCGGTGCCAATGCCTTCCGCAAGGGCGAGGAACGTCTCCAGCAGCTCTCGCTCAGGCCCTCCGAATTCGTCCGCCGCCAGGTTCGTGTCACGCCCTATCCGCATGAGGATGCGGGCTGGATCATTGCCAATTCGGCGCCGGAGATCTGCCTGTTCTCCTCCGACTATCCCCACGTGGAAGGGGGCCGCAATCCCCTGAAGCGCTTTGGCGAAACGCTGCAGAACTGCCCGCAAGAATGGCTCGACGGGTTCTATTGTGACAATTTCATCGATCTGATGGGCCATGGCCTTGCCGCCGATCTGCGCCGGCCCAAGCGGTTGGCCACAGGCTGACGTCACGGCCGCTTGAAAGGGCGCACGCGGCGGCCCACAATAGCTCCTGCGCTATTTCTGGAACAGGCGGAGGAAGGCTCATGGCATCGGGAATCAAAGACAAGGTTGCCATCATCGGTATGGGGTGCTCGAAGTTTGGTGAGCGCTGGGATGTCGGCGCTGAAGAGCTGATGGTGGAAGCCTATCTGGAAGCCATGCAGGATGCCGGCGTGGAGACGAGCCAGATCCAGGCTGCGTGGTTCTCCACCGCCATGGACGAAGTCAATGTGGGCAAGGGCGGCACGCCGCTCTCGGTCGCACTGCGGCTGCCCAATATTCCGGTGACCCATGTTGAGAACTTCTGCGCCAGCGGTTCGGAAGCCTTCCGCGGCGCGGTCTATGCGGTTGCCGCCGGTGCCTGCGACATTGCCCTCGCACTTGGTGTCGAAAAGCTCAAGGACACTGGGTATGGCGGCCTGCCGCAGCGTGAACAGGGCACCCTCAATCCGCTGTGGAGCGCCAATGGTTCGGCGCCAGGAAATTTCGCGCAGCTGGCTTCCGCCTATCGCGCCAAGCACGGCGTATCCAAGGACGAGCTGAAGCGGGCCATCGCCCATGTTTCGGTCAAAAGCCATGACAACGGCACCAAAAATCCCAAGGCGCATCTGCGCAAGGCGATCAGCGAGGAAATGTGCCTTAATGCGCCGATGATTGCCGAGCCGCTTGGGCTGTTCGATTGCTGCGGCGTCTCCGATGGTGCGGCTTGCGCCATCGTTACCACCCCGGAAATTGCCAGGGCTCTCGGCAAGAAGAACCTCATCACCGTCAAGGCGCTGCAGCTGGCGCTCTCCAATGGTCTTGAGAGCCAGCATAATTCCTGGGACGGCAGCTATTTCCATACTGCACGCATCGCTGCCAAGCGCGCCTATGATGAAGCCGGCATCAAAAACCCGCGCGAAGAAGTCTCGATGATGGAAGTCCATGACTGCTTCTCGATCACCGAACTCGTCACCATGGAAGACCTCTTCATCTCCAAGGAAGGTCAAGCCTGGAAGGACGTGATGGACGGCTTCTACGACGCTGATGGCGAAGTGCCGTGCCAGATCGATGGCGGGCTCAAATGCTTTGGCCATCCCATCGGCGCCTCCGGCCTTCGCATGCTGTATGAAATGTATCTGCAGCTGCAGGGCCGCGCCGCCGAGCGTCAGCTCAAGGATCCCAAGATCGGCCTTACCCATAATCTGGGCGGTGCACCGATGATGAATGTCTGCTCGGTGGCGATCATCGGCGCCCTCGGCGCCTGATGGCAAGGCTGCGGCCGGCATGCCGGCCGCAGTTCCTCCTTAGCGCCAGGTCGGCTCGGTGCGTTCCATGCGCGCACTCAGCTTGCGTGCCGGTGGGCGACGTTCCACCCTGTCGGAATGAACACCGAACAGGCTGCCAAGTGCGGTAATAACAGTCACCATGACCCAGACCGTCAGCATGCCTGCAGCGACGGTTCCCACGGACCATTCGGCCATCATGAGGTCAAAGCGGACATAGGTGAGACTGCCGACGCCAATCACGGCGATCAGATCGAGTGCAAAAACACAAAAACCAAGCAACGCGGCAGTTGCCAGCGCGCTGCGGTCGGCTTTGGTCAGGGAAGATGACGAGAACATCGCAGGGCAGGAGCTTTCCGGTTTCGAGGAACTAACCGATGGACCGGCCGTGTGGTTCCCAGCGGGGCGCGGGCAGGGCGCATCGGCGCGCGCAATCTAGCTATGCTGCTTTTACAATGCCACAGCTCTGCGCGCTGGGTCGCAAATGTAAAATTAGTGCAATGCCCGCTTCCCGGATAAGCCAGAATTTTCTGTCTAATAGATTACAACGCTGCGAATACTTTCACCCCGATGCATCAGGTCGAAGCCCGCATTGATGTCCTCGAGCGGCATAGTGTGGGTGATCAGAGGGTCAATGGCGATCTTGCCGTTCATGTACCAGTCGACAATGCGCGGCACGTCGCTGCGTCCGCGCGCTCCGCCAAAGGCTGATCCCTTCCACACCCGGCCTGTGACCAGCTGAAATGGTCGCGTTGAAATTTCCTGACCTGCGCCGGCCACACCGATGATGATGCTCTGGCCCCAGCCGCGGTGACAGCATTCGAGCGCCTGGCGCATGGTTGCAACATTGCCGATACATTCGAAGGAGTAGTCGGCACCGCCGTCGGTCAGTTCGATCAGATGCGCGACGAGGTCGCCTTTGACGGTTTTGGGATTGACGAAATGCGTCATCCCGAACCTGCGGGCGATGGCGACGCGGCCAGGATTGATGTCCACGCCGATGATCTTGTCGGCGCCGACCATGCGTGCGCCCTGGATCACGTTCAGTCCAATTCCACCCAGGCCGAAAACCACGACATTGGCGCCCGCTTCGACTTTGGCGGTAAAGAGCACCGCCCCGATACCCGTGGTCACGCCGCAGCCGATGTAACAGACCTTGTCGAAGGGCGCATCGCTGCGGATCTTGGCCAGCGCGATTTCCGGCATTACCGTCCAGTTCGAAAAGGTCGAGCAGCCCATATAGTGCAGTATGGGTTTGCCCTTGAAGGAGAAGCGCGAGGTGCCGTCCGGCATCACGCCCTTGCCCTGGGTAGCACGAATGGCCGTGCACAAATTGGTCTTGTGGCTGGTGCAGCTTTTGCACTGGCGACATTCCGGGGTGTAGAGCGGGATGACATGATCGCCTGGATTCAAGGTGGTGACGCCAGCCCCCACTTCTCGCACGATACCGGCACCCTCATGTCCCAGAATGACCGGAAAGGCGCCTTCCGGATCGGCGCCACTGCGTGTGAACTCGTCAGTATGACAGATGCCGGTCGCCATGATTTCAACCAGCACCTCGCCAGCCTTGGGACCTTCGAGATCGACCATTTCGAGCTCAAGTGGCTTGCCGGCCTCGAAGGCAATAGCAGCGCGGGTTTTCATGGGGCCTCTCCCTCAGCTTTCGCCGTCTCACCTAGCAAGGAGAGCGCCAGCAAAGCAAACGGAGCGACAGCCGGGTCAGCGCGCAAGACGCTGGGGGCAGGTAGGGCAGAGGCACCGCAAAGCCGGGTCCTGACGCAGCCGCTCGCTCAGGAGCCCGCCGCTTTGCCCCCGGTATAGCCCGGTTGGTCGATGGCGATCTTGTCCGTGATTGTGGCTTCGAGATGGGCCGTAAGACGTGGATCATCGAGCGCGATTTCACCCTCACGGATCATGCGGCACAGAAGGCGATTGAGCTCCTCGCGCGAGCCTTCGCCTCCGGTCAAGGCCGTCAGCCTAGCCGCTTCGCGGTTGAAGGCCGTTGGGCCCTCGGCAAGTTCACGGGCAACGATGCCAAGCGCATTGGCTGCAACGCGGGCATGAAAGCGGGTATGGCCTTTGAGCTCGGGCAGGGCGCGCTGTTCCAGGAAATTGCGCACGGCCTCTACCAGTTCCAAGACCGAAGGTTGGTCCATCATGATCAAAGCTCCCCGTGCAGGATCATGCGAACCAGATCCCATTGTGTTTCAGAGGCACGCCGGCCGATCGTGGCCCGTTCCACTGAGCCATCGCTGCGGAACCCCTGGTACATCGTCATGCACATGATTCCCCATTTGAGCGAGCCGTAGACAATCCAGGGTTTGACATCTTCGATCGTGAAGGCACGTCCGCCACTGTCGGCATAGGCTTTGAGAAGGTCAGCGAGTTGTCCGAAACCACCAACCGGTCGGGCTGTGACGCCAAAGCGCCAGGAGCGGGTGCAGATCCAGCCCAAATCCTCTAGGGGGTCGCCCAGATGGGTGAGCTCCCAGTCCAGTACCGCTTCAAGCCCCTGGGGTGAGATGAGAAGATTGCCATGGCGGAAATCACCATGGACGAGGGCGATCTCAGCCGGTGGCTTCAGGCGCGGCTCGAGCCAGCGAAACGCCATCTCGAACACGGGGTCAGGATGATCATAGCCGTCATAGATGGCGCGATAGCGCGCCAGCTGGGTCGGGCCATCCACCGTCGGGAGCACTGCCGCGAGGGCCCGTGTCTCGACCCTGTGGATGCGTGCGAGCTCCTGGCCACAGGCCGCAGCAAGTTGCGGGCGGATGGCGGCGAATTCGGCCTCGCGCAGGATCTTGCGGGCGATGGTCTCGCCCTCAAGGCGGTCCATCACATAGCCCTGACCGGCGCCGTCCTCTTCCTTGAGCACATAGCGCACACGCGGCACCTTGCCGCCCGCCTCGCGCACCGTCTCAATGACGATGGCCTCGGTAGCTAGCGGCACGGCGGTGGGGGAGGAATGCCCGCCAGGAGCCCGGCGCAGGATGAGACGCTCCGTTGCGCCAGCGACCTCGGCATCGAGCGCCCAGGTTTCCTGGCTCGCGCCTCCCGACAGGCGCACCGCATCGGTGATCTGACTAAAGCCCGGCCAGGCTCGGGCCAGTGCCTGGCTCAGGGGTTGGAAAAATTCAGCTTTCATGTCGCCAACAAATCACGAACCGAGCCCGGCATCTATCCTGTCGTTAGGTAACGGGCCGCTTCGTCACGACCAAAAAGATAGAGTAGAACCCTGAGGGCGGTGCCGCGCGCTGATTTCAGCTGCGGGTCCTTGGCGTAGATGAGCCGTGCATCATCATGGGCCGCAGCCAGAAGCTCACCATGGACAGGAAGCTCGGCGAGCCGGAAGTCCGCGAGTCCGCTCTGGCGAACCCCGAGGAGTTCGCCGGCACCGCGCAGGCGCAGATCCTCTTCGGCAATCACGAAGCCGTCATCGCTCTCGCGCAGCACCTTGAGGCGCTGCCGCGCGATCTCGCCTAAAGGTCCATGATAGACAAGAAGGCAGGTCGATTTGCCACTGCCCCGACCCACACGCCCGCGCAGCTGATGTAGCTGCGCAAGACCAAAGCGTTCGGCGTGCTCCACCACCATGATGGTGGCCTGCGGAACATCGACGCCGACCTCGATCACGGTGGTGGCGACAACGAGCTTGATCTCTCCAGATTTGAAAGCCGCCATGGTGGCGTCGCGTTCGGCTGTCTTCAGACGGCCATGGACAAGGCCAACCGTTGCAGCGCCGAGGGCGTCCTTGAGCATGGCATAGCGCGCCTCTGCGGCGGCAAGGTCGCTGTTTTCCGATTCTTCGATCAGGGGGCATACCCAGTAAGCCCGCGCACCGGCGGCGATGGCACGCCGCAGATGACTGACGACTTCCTCCAGACGCTCGGCACTCAGAACGCGCGTATCGACCGGCTTTCGTCCCGGTGGCCGGCCCGTCAGCCGCGTCACATCCATGTCGCCATAGGCGGTCAGGGCAAGGGTGCGCGGAATGGGTGTTGCCGTCATCACCAGCACATCGACGGGCGCATGGCCCTTGCCCTGCAGCCGCATGCGCTGATGTACGCCGAAGCGATGCTGCTCATCGATGACCGCAAGGCCAAGATCAGCAAACGCCACATCCTCGCTGAAGAGCGCATGGGTTCCGACCACGATGTCAATGTCCTGGCTCTTGAGCGCGGACAAAAGCGTATTGCGGGCGGCACCGCGTTCCCGACCGGTGAGCAGGGCAAGCCGTATTCCGGCCGCCTGTGCCATCGCTGCCAGCGCCCCCATGTGCTGACGGGCGAGCAGTTCGGTCGGCGCCATGAAGGCGCCCTGCATACCGGCTTCGACCGCGCTCAGCAGCGCCAGCATCGCAATCACCGTCTTGCCCGATCCAACGTCGCCCTGCAGAAGCCGCAGCATGCGTAAAGGCGAAGCCATGTCGGCGTCGATTTCGGCGAT
Source organism: Rhizomicrobium sp. (assembly GCA_049964915.1). Lineage (GTDB taxonomy): Bacteria > Pseudomonadota > Alphaproteobacteria > Micropepsales > Micropepsaceae > Rhizomicrobium. The sequence continues at coordinate 11,899 of JBMFWV010000011.1, read as the reverse complement.
AGCGGCCAGCTGCGCTGGCGTCAGTGAAAACGGCAGCGCCGCAACGGCCTTGCGGCGCAGCCGGCCGTCACCCACCACCACCCGCCCTTTGCGACCACGTAACCGCTCCCGCATCATGATGAGTGCCAGCTGATTGGCGAGAAGTTCATCATAGGCAAGCCGGGCACGTGCCGGCGTCAGCGCTGACAGCTCGGCTTCTCCTCGTGGCGCATGCAGCGCCGCGAGTGCTTCATTGAAGCTGGTCCAGCCACGCGCGCGCAGGAAATTCGCATCATTCCATTCCGGCAACTGTGGCACGCGTTCCAGTGCAGCGCGCACGGCTCGTCCCATCACCTTCTGGGAGAGCCCTTCTGTCAGCCGATAGACAGGCTCAATCGCAGGCATCGTCGCCGCCTCGTCCACGCTCAGCACATAATCGGGATGGGCCATCTGCACCCGACCGTTAAAATGCTCAACGCGCCCGGAGATCACGCGGGTTTGGCCCGGCGGCAATTGCCGTTCGATATAGTCCTTGTGCGGATGAAAATAGACAAGGTCGATGGTGCCGCTGTCATCAGCGCAACGCACACGCATGGGCTGCCGGCGATCGCGCGCGGGCAGATGGGACTGCACCGTCACAGTGAGCGTGGCGATGCGTCCAGGTTCTGCTGCGGCGATGCTAGGCCGATACCTGCGGTCGATGACACCCACCGGCGGGGCAAAGATGAGATCGACGAGACGAGGGCCGGCCGCCTTGGCGATCAGCCTTTCAAATTTGGGACCGATGCCCGCAAGGCTGCGGGACTCGGCAAAGAGGGGAAACAGAATCGCAGGGCGCATCACGGCGCAGAATACAGGACGAGCAATGACATCGACAATTGCGGGCTGTCAGCCGACGGTCGTCACAAAAAACCTCGGCATTGGCGCAGATCTGCATGGCTGTGGTGCCGTCCGCTATCGCCTAGGCTATGGGCTACACCATGATGGAGCAGACAACGCCATAAAGGCCACTTTATCTCTTTACCCCGAGATGGTTTGTGCGCGCGCTTTGGCCTACTGCCGCGTTGCGGCCATTGCCCCGGTGTGGCGGCTAAACCGGGCCGCGAGATCACGCATCACTGGGATCTGCTGGCTGTCGCGCCAAGGGCGCGCAGGCGGGCGATGACGGACATTGGATCAGTGTCCGGGGGATACTGATGGTCAAACTATGGCTTACACGTTTGAGGCCGGGCGATTATTCGAGCGTTCAGGCCTGGGCCGAGGACCTGCGCCAACGCGCTACTGGAATGTCAAACGCCAAATGGCTATATCGCAGCCATGAACGGCTCTGACCTCGACGATGCGCCTGAAAACGCCCGCCGCAAGCGGCTTTATTTCCGTAGCCTGCGCCGAGGCTTCAAGGAGGTCGACCTCGTCTTCGGTACCTTTGCCCGCGACCGGCTGGCTGGGCTGAATGCCGCCGAGCTCGATGCCTATGAGGCCCTCCTCGAGGCCCCCGACCAGGACGTCTGGCTCTGGCTGCAGGGCATGAGCGAGGCGCCGCCATCCTACCAGACCTCCATCCTTGAACAGCTGAAGGCCTTGTGCCAGAGGCAGAGCCCCGACTGGATCCGTTAAGCTTTGGAACGCATCTCTTATATTGCGCGCGCAGAAGGTCGCTTCGTCGTCTCCGGCGCCCCGGAAGGCTTTGATGCCTATCTTGCCGCAGAGAGCGCCAAGCGGGCGGGTGCAACCGTGCTTCTGGTGCTGGCCGATGGCTCGCGCGCTGAGGCGGCCCTAAAGACGATCGCCTTCTTTGCCCCCGATGTGCCGCTGTTCCATTTTCCGGCCTGGGACTGTCTTCCCTATGATCGGGTCTCGCCCAAGCCGGACATCGAGGCGAACCGCCTTGCCACCCTGTCCCGACTGGCGCGCAGGGACGAAAAATCGGGACCAGGGGTGGTGGTGACCACCGTCAATGCCCTGACCCAGCGTGTGCCGCCGCGTGCCACCATCGCCGAGGCAAGCTTCTACGCCCATGTTGGCAATTCCATCGCGCATGAGGAGCTGACCGGATTTTTGGTCCGCAATGGCTATGTGCGCAGCAGCACCGTGCGCGAGCCCGGCGACTTTGCCCTGCGTGGTGGCATCGTCGATCTCTGGCCGCCCGGAGCCGAGATGCCGCTGAGGCTTGATTTCTTCGGCACTGCCCTCGATGCCATTCGTCGCTTTGATCCCGACACACAGCTCTCCAAGGATCAGGTGACCCAGATCGAACTTCTGCCGGCAACGGAGGTGGCACTTGATCCGGATTCGATCAGTCGCTTTCGCACCGGCTATGTGGCCGCGTTCGGTCCGGCGGGTGATGATCCGCTTTATGCCGCAGTGTCGGCCGGGCGCAAGCATCAGGGCATGGAGCATTGGCTGGCCCTGTTCCATGAGCGGCTCGACAGCCTCTTCGACTACATCCCCCGCAGTCTGGTGCTTCTTTCCCACCAGACCGAGGAGGCCCGCAAAGCCCGCAATGAGCTGATCGCGGATTACTATGAAACCCGCAAAAGCATGCAGAATGCGCGGGCCGAAGGGGCGGCACCCTATCGGCCGTTGCCGAGTGCGGCGCTTTATCTTTCTGATGACGAGTGGGCGGCCGCACTCTCCCGTCATCGCGTGCGCGAGCTCTCGCCTTTTACCGCGCCTGAATCGAAAACCAGCGTCGATGCCGGGGCTCGGCGCGGCCGTGACTTTGCTCCCGAGCGTACGGCCGGCAACGTCAATGTGTTCGAGGCGGCGGCGGCCCATCTGAAAGCATTGCAGCAGGCGGGCAAGCGCGTCCTCGTTGCCGGCTTCAGTGAAGGCTCGGCCGATCGGTTGGGCGGGGTTCTCTCCGACCACGGCCTTTCGCCTATTCGCGCCATCAAGGACTGGCCCGATGCCGGCAAGCTCCACACGGCGGCGGTCGGCATGGCGGTGTTGCCCCTCGAGCATGGTTTTGAGGCCAGTGATTTTGTGTTTCTGGCCGAGCAGGACATTTTGGGCGACCGTATGGTGCGCCCACGGGCGCGCCGGGCCCAGAATTTTCTCCAGGAAGCCTCGAGCCTTGCGCCAGGCGATCTGGTTACGCACATCGAACACGGCATTGGCCGCTATCTCGGGCTCAAGACCATCGATGCGCTGGGCGCTCCCCATGATTGTCTCGAACTGCAATATGATGGCGGCAAGCTGTTTCTGCCGGTTGAGAACATTGAGCTTCTGACCCGCTACGGCGCGGATGAAGGCACCACTGCCCTTGACCGTCTGGGTGGCGCGGGCTGGCAAAACCGCAAGGCCCGAATGAAGGCGCGGGTACGCGAAATGGCGGCCGAACTCATCCGCATCGCGGCGGCGCGTGAACTCAAGCACCTCGACGCGATCGAGCCTCCCGACGGAATCTACGCTGAATTTGTCGCCCGGTTCCCCTACGCGGAGACCGACGATCAGGAAAAGGCCATCGCGGATGTCATTGAGGATCTGGGCAAGGGCCGGCCCATGGACCGCCTGGTGTGCGGCGATGTCGGCTTTGGCAAGACCGAAGTGGCCCTGCGCGCGGCCTTTGTTGCTGCGATGAGCGGTCTTCAGGTTGCGGTCGTGGTGCCAACGACCCTGCTGGCGCGCCAGCATTTCAGGAATTTCTCCGAACGCTTCACAGGTTTTCCGCTCAAGGTGCGTCAGCTGTCGCGCTTCGTCGAGGCCAGGGAGGCGCGCGAGACGAAGGCGGGGCTGGCCGACGGCAGTGTCGATATTGTCGTTGGAACCCATGCCCTGCTCGCCAAGGCGATCGAATTCCGCTGTCTTGGCCTCGTCATTGTCGACGAGGAACAGCATTTCGGGGTTGGCCACAAGGAGCGGCTGAAGGCACTCAAGGCGGATGTGCACATGCTGACGCTTACCGCAACACCAATCCCGCGTACGCTGCAGCTCGCGCTGTCAGGGGTACGTGACCTTTCGCTCATCACCACACCGCCGGTCGACCGCCTGGCGGTGCGTACCTTCGTGACGCCTTTTGATCCTCTGGTGATCCGCGAGGCGCTGTTGCGCGAGCATTACCGTGGTGGTCAGAGCTTCTATGTCGCACCGCGCATTTCCGATCTGCGTGAATCCGAGGAATTTTTGCGGGAGACCGTGCCGGAGGTGCGCGCGGCGGTTGCGCACGGCCAGATGTCACCCACGGCACTGGAAGAGGTGATGACGGCATTTTATGACCGCAAGGTGGACGTGCTGGTGTCAACCAACATTGTCGAAAGCGGGCTCGATATTCCCACCGCCAATACGCTGGTTGTTCATCGCGCCGACATGTTCGGTCTGGCACAGCTCTATCAGCTGCGCGGACGCATCGGCCGCGCCAAGCAGCGGGCCTATGCCTATCTCACCACCCCGGTTGATCAGAAGCTGACCGAAGCAGCCGAACGGCGATTGCAGGTGCTGCAGTCGCTCGACCAGCTGGGCGCAGGGTTCTCAGTAGCGAGCCACGACCTCGACATCCGTGGCGCCGGCAACCTGCTTGGCGAAGAGCAATCGGGGCATGTGCGCGAGGTGGGCATCGAACTCTACCAGGAAATGCTCGAAGAGGCCGTCGCCAGCCTCAAGACCGGCGACGAGGCAGCCGATGTGGGCGAACAATGGTCGCCTCAGATCAATATTGGCGCCGCCGTGCTCATTCCCGAAGATTATGTCCCGGACCTCAATCTGCGCATGGCGCTTTATCGCCGCCTCGCCGAAATCGAGGATCGGGCAGGGATGGAGAGCTTCGCGGCCGAACTCATCGACCGCTTTGGCCCCTTGCCAGACGAGGTCAAGTCCCTACTCGAGGTTGTCGCCCTGAAGCATCAATGCCGCGCAGCGATGGTGGAAAAGATCGAGGCCGGCCCCAAGGGCGCCACGCTCTCGTTCAAGGGCGGTCTGTTCCCCAATCCGCTCGCGCTCGTGAAACTGATTTCGGAAAATGCCGGTATCATGAAGGTGCGCCCGGATCAGAAAGTCGTGATCACGCGCAGCTGGGACACGCCGGAGGCGCGGCTGAAGGGCGTGCAAAACCTGGTTGGCCACCTTGCCCGCCTGGCACAACAGGCCGCCTGACGGGCCGAAGGGCGACGAGCTTGCTCGACAGTGCAACAGGATCCGCTAAGCTCATCTGAGACCGGTGGCGCGCATGATGCGCGGGCTGCCTCACAAGACTGTGCACCAACTTTCTGTCACGGCAGGCAGACCCATGATGATTGGCAGCGATTTTACCTCCCCGGAATCCGCATTCGACTACCGACGACCCTCTGTTGTCCTCGGGCTTCTTGCCCTTTTGCTTCACCTTCTGGCCAATGGCCATTACGGCTTCTTCCGTGACGAGCTTTATTTCATCGTCTGTGGTCGCCATCCGGCCTTCGGCTATGTCGATCAGCCACCTCTTGTTCCCCTGCTTGCCGCTTCGGCCTACTGGCTAAGCGGCGGTGTCCTGGTGCTCTTCCGACTGCTTCCCGCGCTGGTGCAGGCGGCGACGGTGGCGCTGACGGTGGAATTCACCAAAGCGCTCGGTGGCAGGGGTTATGCCCAGTGGCTCGCTGGGCTCTGCCTGCTTCTTGCACCCTACTTCCTGCTCTCCGGCGTCATCTTTACCACCGATATGTTTCAGGCGTTGAGCTGGCTTGGCATTGTCTGGATGCTGGTGCGTCTGGAACAGACCCAAGAGCGACATTGGTGGCTGCTCATCGGACTGACGACAGGCCTTGCCCTGCAATCCAAATACGCCATCGCCTTCTTTGTCGTGGCGTTGATCATAGGTTTGCTCGCGACCTCGCAGCGCCGCATCTTCCTGCGCCCCTGGGTGTATGTGGCGGCCCTCATTGCCAGTGTCATTATTCTGCCCAACGTGCTCTGGCAGGAGGCCCATCACTGGCCCTTTCTCCAGCTGGCGCAAGACGGCGTACATGGCAAGAACAAGGTACTGTCGCCGCTCGCATTTTTTGAGCAGCAGGTCTTTCTCATGGGCCCTTTGGGCCTTTTGGCGGCGCTGTGCGGTCTTTGGGCCGGCGCCATCAGGCCGGCGTTTGCAACCGCCCGTGCCGTAGCCATCGCCTGGGTGATTCTGTTCGTGACCTTCGATGGCTTGCACGGCAAAGCCTATTATCTCGCGCCGCTCTATCCTGCGCTTCTGGCGCTCGGTGCGCAGCGTCTTGAAACCTGGTTTCGTGGAATTCGCCTGCGGGCTCTCCTGCTCGGTGCCGTAAGCCTTGCGGGCTGCCTGACCATGCCACTGGCCCTGCCGATCCTTCCAGTGACGCTTTTGATCCCTTACATGCGCACGCTCGGTATCATGCCGTCCACAGGAGAACGCCTGAAGCTCGGCGCGTTGCCGCAATTTTACGCCGACATGTTTGGCTGGCGGCAGATGGCGGCCAAAGTGGCGAAGGTCTACTGGTCGCTGCCACCACGGGAGCGCGCGCACGCTGTTTTCTTCGGCAACAATTATGGCGAGGCGGCCGCGATCGATGTTTTTGGTCGTCCTCTTGGCCTGCCACCGGCGATCAGTGGGCACAATAATTACTATCTGTGGGGGCCACGCGGCCACACGGGCAAGGTGATCATCATCATTGGTGGCAGCCCCAAACATTATGCGACGCTGTTTCACTCCTACCAGGTCGCGGGGTTCATCACCGCGCGTTATGCCATGCCCTATGAAACCGATCGGCCGATTTACGTGCTGCGCGGCATGAAGCTTCCGCTCGAACGCTATTGGCCCAAGGTCAAGAATTACAATTAAGACAAGCAGGTACCTCAATGCGACGTGGCCGTCTGCAGCATCCTGCGCCAGGACCGCGTGTAGCGGGGTTCTCATAGCAAAACCCCCGGCGCGGGGTTGGCCGCGCGGGGGGTGTGAACCAGGTCAACATAGGCCGTCCGCGTGTGGTCTCAGACAAAGGCCATGATGGTTTCGCTGCCGGCCGCAATGCGTTCGCCCAGCATGGGGCATTCCGGAATCATGCGCTCCATCCAGTAACGTGCCGACACCAGCTTCGCCTTGTAGAACTCGGCATTGCCCTCAGCCTTGGCGAGCTTTGTCTGTGCGATCTTGGCCATACGCGCCCACATCCAGCCAACACAGACGATGCCCATCAGGCGCAGATAGTCGACGGCGCCAGCGCCGGCGTCGTTGGGGTTGTGCATGGCATGGGAGGCGAGCCACATCGTCGCCTGTTGCAGGCTTGAAAGTCCGCGCTCGAGCGGGCCCACAAACGGGGCCATCGCAGCATCGTCCTTGTTTTCGGCAATGAAGCTGTTGATCTCCTGCAGCAGTGCCATGGGGGCCGCACCTCCCTTGCGCGCCAGCTTGCGGCCAACCAGATCCATGGCCTGCACGCCATTGGCCCCTTCATAGGTCTGGTTGATGCGCCCGTCGCGCACGAACTGTTCCATGCCATTGTCACGGATATAGCCATGCCCGCCCCAGACCTGCATCGACATGTTCGCGACTTCATAACCCATGTCGGTGAAGAAGGCCTTGATCACCGGGGTCATCAGATCGGACAGCAGTTCGGCCTTCGCTTTGTCCGGGTGGTTTGAACTTGCCACGGTCATGTTCATGGTTGTCCACATGGCGAGCGCGCGCGCGCCTTCAATGAAGCTGCGGCCGTGCAGCAGCATGCGCTTGACGTCGGGATGAACGATTTCGAGATCGGCCGGCTGATCGGGATCCATGGGGCCAGTGAGGGCACGGCCGACGCGGCGCTCATGGGCATAGGCATAGGCATTCTGATACGCGACCTCGGCAACGGAGATACCCTGGATGCCGACGCCCAGACGAGCCGCATTCATCATCCCGAACATGCCGGCCATGCCAGCAGAGGCGCTGCGCTTTTCACCCGGTTTGGGCGGCGTTGGCTTGGGTCCAAGACGGAATGCAACCGCATCGTCGAAATTGAGCACGCAGGTGGCCTGGGCCTTGATCCCCATCTTCTTTTCGATGCCGCCGGTGTTGACGGCATTGCGTGCGCCCATTTTGCCGTCTTCGCTGACGAGGAACTTGGGCACCATGAAGAAGTTCACCGTCGACAGATCATCTTGGATGTGCCCGTTCTCATCGGGGATCTTCGCGATCACCATGTGGATGATGTTGTCGGTGAGATCGTGATCGCCGCCGGAGATGAAGATCTTGGTGCCGCTCATGCGGTAGGTGCCGTCGGGCTGTTCAATCGCACGGGTCTTCATGAGGCGCAAATCGGTGCCGCAATGGGGTTCGGTCAGGCACATGGTGCCGCACCATTCACCTGAAATCATCTTGGGCAGGATCGAAGCCTTCATCCACTCTGCGCCCGTTGCATAGAGCGCCATCGCGGCGGCCGACGTCAGACCCGGATACATGGCAAAGGACTGGTTGGCACTTTGCGCCATCTCCGCGACCATCATCGAGATCAGCATGGGCATGCCTGCGCCGCCCGCGCTTTGGGGGCCCGCCAGAGAACCCCATCCGGCTTCGCAATAGGCCCTGTAGGCCTCCTTGAAGCCCTTGGGTGTTCTCACCACGCCGTTTTCGAAATGCGCCCCTTCCTCGTCGCCGGACTGATTGATCGGTTGCAGCACCTCTTCGCAGAACTTGGCGGCATTGGTGAGGATGTCATCGATCAGATCGGCCGAGAGTTCGCCGTAATAGGGCAGGTCCCGGTGCTTTTCGACCTCGAGCAAGTCATGCAGCACGAAGCGGAAATCATCGATCGGGGCGCGGTAGATGGGCATGGCAGGTCCTTCTTTCTGACGCTGGCGTCACGAACGCTGATTTAGGCTGAACAGGGCCCAAAAGCAAAGGTCGTCCGGTGTGAGGGCGAGCTCAGGGGCCATGCCGGGACAGCATGTCCGCAAGTGTCAGCGCGATGGTCCTGCGGGCGCCGTCACGCTCAACACTCAGTTCTTCGACAGTTCCTGGAGGGGCATCGCGAAACATCTCACGCAGATCGTAGAGGCGGATGGAGGTAGCAGGCTTACCATTGACGGCAACGATGACATCGCCCTTTTGAATTCCAGCCTGCTGGGCTGGTCCGCCGCCGGTGACATTGGCGACGACAAAGCCGTTTGAGCCATCGTTGATCCACATACCTGATTCGTCAAATGTATCGAGATCTGCAACCTTGGTCGTGACAGGCTTCAGATACAGGCGGGCATGAGCGTAATCGAGGGTTACGATGAAGCGCTTGAGAATCCCGGCACCGATGTTGCCCGCGACCGTGGGATCGGCCATCGCTCCGGACTTGTCGGTGGAAAGAGAGACAATTGGATGGGCAATCCTGATGCTGCCGATCTCGAGCGGCGCACCACGCATGACAAAGCCGAAAGTCGGTCCACCGATTCCCCAGCCCGTAGCTGTTTCGACCCCGCTCTGGGCTTTGGCCCGCAGACCATATTTGGCGACGAACGGGGTATCGAGGTCGAGGCTGCCGCGATTGCCAGTATCAACGGTGAAATTGCCGCTGATGCCGTCATAACTGGCTTCGACTTCAATGGTGTTGCCGTTGAAGCGGATGGGAATGGGCGTGCCGGCATCAGCCGGATTGAAGGCGGAGGGCCGGATCAGCTCCAGAAGATGCCGGCCATAATCGATGCGTGTGACAAAGCGGCGGAATGTCTCGAAGCCGATCATGCCGGTCTCATCGATACCCTCGACGTCGCTCATGGCATTCAGAGGCAGGACGATGAAGGGCTGCGATTTGATCGTCGCGGCGCCGATGCGCAGGCTGTCTATCTTGGTCAAACCGGCCTGCATGTGGCCCTTACCAGCGCCGTTGGCCTGGATGGCGCCCGTGACCGGTACACCCAAGGTCTTGGCGGTTGGTGGGGTGATCAGATTGACGCCACCGGTATCAAAAATGAACATGAACGGACCTTTGCCGTCCACTTTGACTGCCGCATAGATGTGGTTGTTGATGAGGCGAAAGGGAATGGTGGTTCGGCTCGCGCCACCGGCAATGCTGAAATCATCGACCTTTTCGGCAGGGGGCGCGAAGCGCGCAGCTGGTTGGGCTGGCAGAAACTCGGCCTTGATCAGGGTTTCATGCTGATCATATTTGGCGTCGCCATTGCTGATGTGCACCTTCTTGGGCATGCGGGCGCCATCGACGGTCTCATAGTCCGAGAAGCGTGTGGTCGTGGAGCGGCCATCCCGCAGCTCGATGATGCGGGCCAGCAGATGGGTTTTGGCATCAAACCAGGCGGTAAAGCTGGTGCCTCCCTTGGGCGTGATCTTCAACACGTCATAGAGCTTGGCATCCTTACTTCTCTGCCCGAGGTCCTCGATGCTGGCGCCGCCAAAGTCCGGTTGCCACCACAAATTGGCAGCGCGATAAGCCTGATTGACGGCCAACGCCTTTTGCTCTCCGCCATCTTGCAGCGTCACTGTGCCGGAAAGATCCTGGGCCCAGGCATCGTGGCCATCGTAACCATCGGCGCCTTTGGCCGGACCAAGCTCGTAGCTTTCGACAAAGGCGCCGGTTTTGAGGTCATCGATCTCCTCCGTCTTGCCCGTCAGTCCCTCGCCAGAATAGGCATACTGGGTCTTGAGTGCTGCATGGTCCCAGCCGGCCCCCCCCATGGCCTGCTGATTGGCCGCGAGAATGGCCGCTGGTGTCGCCGCCTGTGCGACGAGGGGCAGGGCGCTGGCGGCCGCAATCAGGACAAGAAGGGGAGGAAAACTGGACATGTGGCGTCTCCTGAGGTTCAGCGGGATATGGGGAGTGACATACTAATGGGTCAATATGCGCTGTTGTCATAGGTTGCTAGCTGCGATGCTCATGGCGTTTGCACCAGCCTGTGCGCAGGCGCTGCCCCAGCGCATCGTCTCCACCAATCTGTGCACCGACGAATATCTCTTCCGGCTCGTACCGGCGACGCGGATTGCCGCGCTGAGCGAACTTGCCGGCGCCATGCACCCGGAGATCTCCAATATTGCGGGCCGCATCGGCTCCCTCCGGCGCATCAGGCCCAATGCTGAAGAAGTCCTGACTCTCAGACCGGATCTTGTCCTCCTCTATCAGGGGGTCAATCCGCGCCTGGCGGTGCAGCTGAAGGCCGCCGGAGTGCGGGTGTTTGAGGTGCCATGGGCGCACAGCCTTGCGCAGGTCCGCAGCGTCACCCGCCTGCTCGGGCGGGTCCTCGGCGTGCCGGGACGCGCCCACGCCCTGCTGTCAGCGATGACCAACAATCTGGCTGCGGCCAGGGTACTGGCCCCCCATCCCCCGATACCGGCGCTGATCTACGAACCCAACGCCTATGCCCCCTCTGGCGCCATTATTGACGCCCTCATGGGCGCCGCCGGGCTCACCAATGCCGCGCCCGACCTGGCGCGCTCGCGTCAGGGCACGATCCCGCTCGAGGCGGTGATTGCGGCCAGGCCCGCCCTTCTCATCCTCAATCAGGCGAAGGACGCCACGCCATCGCTTGCTGACGCTGCCCTGGAGGACCCGGCACTGGCTGCGCTCAAGGGGCAGACCCGCATCGTGCGCGTCAACCTGCGCGGGCTTTTATGCGCGGGGCCCTGGCTCGGCAGGACCGCGCTGCGTCTTGCCCGGCTTGCCCGCGCCACCGCCCCTCGCTAAGGAAGCGTCGATAAATTTCTGAATCGGAGGCGGCTGGGGGATTCCCTTTAAGGGCGAAGCTTTGTAGATCTGAGTCGTGATCGATGTGGCTGCCATCAAACTTCGCTACGAAGCGCTGAACCCGGTCTTGGACGAACGGGGCCGCCGGCGCTTTGCTGCGGCCGAGGCGCTCAGCGCCGGCAGGGGTGGGATTGCGGCCGTCAGCGCGGCGACGGGGATTGCGCGCAGCACCATTGGGTATGGATTACGGGAGCTTCGGGGCACCGCACCCGATAGCGCTGAGGGTGGGGTTCGGCGCAAAGGCGCGGGCCGTAAGCCCTTGACCCAGACCGATC
>JBMFWV010000010.1:0-58600 GCA_049964915.1 Rhizomicrobium sp. | reverse complement strand
CCGGCGATGGAGAACTGCACGACGAGGGACTTGACACCCTAAGGCCCGTTACAGAAGTCGGCCTTCTTGTCTTTGATCTTCTTGGCAATGGCGCGCTGGCACCCCATGGCGTCGATGGTAATGACAGCCCCTTCGATTTGCATCATGTCGAGCAGCGCGGGAATGGCAACGATCTCATTGGATTTCTCGCTCACTTTGACCTGTGCGAGCGCCAGGCGTTGACGCGCGGCAAAGGCCGAGACCATATGGATCGGGTCCTTTGCTCCCTTTTTTTGATAGGAGCGACGCAAGGTTTTTCCGTCGATCGCAATGACCTCGGCCGGGGTTTTGGTCAGGGCCGCAACCCAGCTTACAAAGCAGCGCTGGAAGGCGTGAGGGTCGAGCGAGGCAAAAATATCGCCAAGGGTGTCATGGGGTGGCGTTCCGTCGGCGAAGGGACGGAAGCGCCTCAGCAGCTCGAGCTTTTTAACCCCGAACCGGGCGATATCGGTGAAGCCGTCAGCCCCCGCCAGCACCGCAAGCAGCGCCAACAACAGCACCTCGTCCAGCGGATAAACTACCTTGCCGCGCTGGCGCCGATCGGGCATTTCCTTGAAATAATTCAGAAAAACAACTGCTTCACCAAGCGCCACCAGATCCGTCGTCGCCTCTTCCATATCCAGTCTCCACCAATCGAATCAGTGGAGACCTATCGATTCAGCACATCATCTTGATGTCACGCGCTTTTTCACCCGATCGCCCTGTCAATTCCCGCGGTTTGGCTTGCGCCCGACGGCAGGGGATTGCTAGTTCTGTGCTTCCATCCCTTCTAAGAGGCAATGCCCGTGTCTATGCAAGTTACCTTGCCACCTGGCTTTTTGGCCGAATCGCTCGGCCGCATCCAGCCTTCCCCGACGCTGGCGGTAACCCAAAAGGCGCGTGATCTCAAAGCTGCAGGTCGCAATGTGATTGGTCTGGGGGCAGGCGAGCCGGATTTCGACACTCCGGACAATATAAAGGAGGCGGGGATAGCGGCGATCCGCAGGGGCGAAACAAAATATACCCCGGTGGAGGGAATTCCGGAGCTGCGTGCGGCAATCAGTGCCAAGTTCAAACGTGAAAATCGCCTCGACTATGCCCCGAGCGAAACCTTCGTTGGGCCGGGCGGGAAGGCCATTATCTATACCGCCCTTATGGCTACACTCAATCCAGGGGATGAGGTCATCGTACCGTCCCCCTACTGGGTTAGTTATCCAGACATCGTCCGGCTGGCCGGCGCCAAGCCGGTAGTCGTCGAAACCAGGATGGAAGATGGCTTTCGGCTTCGCGCCGATGTGCTGGAAGCTGCAATCACGCCGCGGACCAAATGGCTGATTTTCAACCAGCCGTCTAACCCTACAGGTGCCTGCTACAGTGTAGAGCAATTGCGAGCTCTCACGGACGTACTTGTCCGTCACCCCCATGTCTGGGTCTTAACGGACGACATGTATGAGCACCTCGTCTATGGGGGATTCAAATTCACGTCTATTGGAGCGGCAGAGCCTCGTCTCATGCCGCGCCTCGTGACCATGAACGGTGTTTCCAAGGCGTACGCAATGACGGGGTGGCGTATCGGCTACTGTGCGGCTCCGGAGCCTCTGATCAAAGCCATGAGCAAATTGCAGAGCCAGGCAGCCACGAACGCGACGTCAGTCGCGCAATGGGCCGCAGTCGAAGCGCTCAATGGGCCCCAAGATTTCATCACAGAGCGGGCCAAACTATTTGAGGAGCGCAGAGACCTCGTCGTTTCAATGCTTAATCAAACCCGCGGCATTACCTGTCCAACGCCTGAGGGCGCATTCTATGTGTATCCTTCGATCAGCGAATTGATTGGGAAATCGACCAGGTCAGGAAAAAAGATCGCAAGCGACGGAGATTTTGTCTCGGAGCTTCTGGAAAGCGAAAATGTTGCTGTTGTGCAGGGTGCCGCGTTTGGTTCGTCGCCGTTCTTTCGTATTTCCTATGCCACATCAAATCAGCTTCTCGAAGAAGCCTGCCGGCGCATCCAGCGTTTTTGTGCCGATCTGCGTTGAGGTGAGCTCAATACGACCAGCTGGTTGAGAGATGGCTCTGAGCGGACGGGGAGCACGAGGACCTTTTCGTTCGACGGCGACCTGCTGGTAGAAGTGAGCAAGTGTCTGTCGATGGCTTCAGCTCGTCTTGGAAGAGGAAGCGCAGCGAGATCATCCTTCTGCAGGGTCAACTCATGTCGCCCGCAAAGCTATACTCACCATTGAGGAAGCCGAGGACTTCCCGAGCCGCCTCGTGGTCAATCCCGCCGTAGCGGGCCCGCAGTCGTTCAACCTCAACGACACCAAGTCGTTCCAGACCGGTATCCTGGAGGAGGCTGAGATCCTCAGAAAGGTATTCGGCCAATTGGGAACCGCACACGGCCGTGGCGGCTTCGTGAAATGCCCGGCCATAATCATAGCGGGAGCCCTGGCGATACGCCATTGCCAAGCTCATCGCTGGAATTTGAGCCAATGTTGGTTGAAGCGATGGGTTAACAGCGTGCCCCTCCAGCTGGGTTACCGCAGTCACGCTTCGTCCGGTTACCGCACGAATATGCAGATAACGGCTCATACGCGGGCCGTCGTTGACAGGATAATTGTCCCACAGAAAGGGCTTGCGCCGCAAAAGATTGCTGATGCGATCGATATGCCCAGGAGAAATCTCCCGTGAGCAAATTTCCGGGCCGGTCCAAAAGATAGCGATGCGAGGATCCAACAGCTTTCCGATGGTCTCGAGATAATCGGCCGGGCGGCGACCAAATGCGCGGTCTAGGACTGGATCATCACTATAGTAGGTGGGGCAAAATATCAGTTTCGTACCTGGCAGCTGTTGTCCGACTGCCTCGATGATCGCTAGTTGCTCATGGGCCAGCTGTGGTGAGCCGCCAGGCATGTCATCAAAAAGGATGGCAAAGAGATCAAGCTTTAGCGCACGCAGTTGGTCAAGCTTGGTCGCGAGCTCGGTACGAGCCGTCTGATCGAAGTTTCGAAACAGCGCATAGGGACTAAATCCAAGACCAAAACTGACTCCCAAGCCGTGGCAGTATCCCGCCAGACTGGCCAATGCCTCGAAATCGCGCTGGGGATAGGGTGTACGCCATCCCCGTCGCAAGTAATTGTCGGACTTGGGAGCATAAATGTAAAAGCCATAACCATGCGGCCGCAGGGCTGCTACCGTGCTCTTGCGACTGCGCATCGCCCATGGTCGTCCGTAAAAGCCTTCAATGACGCCGAGCATGGCTCTTACCCGTGGATCGATCCTTCTTGGTTCGCATAGCGCGGATACCCCATGACCGCATCCTCATCTTCCCCGGATCCATTTGCAACACTGTTGCAAGTGGCTGGGCAGGGCATCTCGTGCTATAGATCAAGGTTATCCATCCGGTCTTGAATGAAAGTACATCGAGCTCTTGGCGAAACCTTTGTGCTGAAAGGATAATGTCAAAGGTCGAAATATCATGCATGCAACTAGGCATCGCGCTCTGCGGCAGGATGCCTCTGCTTCTCTGCAGCCACTGGCGACAGGCCTTAGCCGCCCTATCGTCAATGCTACCCGAAGAAACCCGCAACCGGCTCGATCGAGCGAGCGCAGTGCCGCGCGCCAAGTACCCTACTACGGCGCAGAATGCCTCCCGTTTCCAGGAGCTTCATAAGCTTCGTCGGATCCAGGTATGATTTTGCTTGCTGGCTGCTTCATTCAGCGCGAGCATTCCCCTCGCGGGGCGCGTGACGCGACCCTATCATAGGGGAATGCGCCCGCCGCGCCTCGGTCCGGATCTAGGCTCCGGACAAGTGAGGCGCACATGTCCACGAGGAATGGAGGTAATGGGCCACGTACAGTGGCCTTGGTCGGACCCTATGGGGCCGGCAAGACGAGCCTGTTGGAAGCGATGTTGTTCGCCGCGGGAGCGATCGGACGAAAAGGCTCGGTCACTGCTGGCAGCAGTGTTGGCGATTTCGGCTCCGAGGCGCGATCGCGCCAAATGAGCGTCGACGTCAATTGCGCGACTTTCGACTATTTGGGTGAACGGTTTACGCTACTCGATTGTCCAGGTTCAATTGAATTGCTGGCTGATACCCTTGGAGTGCTGACAGGCGTTGATGCAGCTGTGGTTGTCTGCGAACCGCACTCAGAAAAGCTGATGATGCTGAAGCCTTATCTGAAGAGGCTCGAAGAACAGGGAATTCCCCACTTTCTGTTTGTCAATAAGATCGACAAAGCCTCTGGAAGCCTGCGTGAACTTCTCGCATTCCTGCAGGAAGCGTCGGACAAGCCACTTTTGCTGCGGCAAATTCCGATATGGGAAGGAGGGGCTGTTGTCGGCTTCGTCGATTTGGCACTGGAGCGTGCCTATGTCTACCATCAGCATGAGCCAAGTGAAGCGATCTCAATGGATGGCGAGATCAAGGCGCGGGAAGTTGAGGCTCGCTTTGCGATGCTCGAAAAGCTGGCCGACTTTGACGAGCACCTTATGGAAGAGCTGCTCAGCGACATGACGCCACAACCTTCTGAAGTGTTCGCGGATTTGACCAAGGAGCTTGGTAACGGCGACTTGGTTCCAGTGCTGATTGGTTCAGCCGAGAACGACAATGGCATTCGGCGGTTGCTTAAGGCACTGCGTCACGAAACGCCGGGAGCGGAAAAGACGGCGGCCCGCCTGGGACTACAGCTAGGGAAAGGTGCGGCGGTCCAGATACTCAAGACATATCACTCGACCCAGGGAGGCAAGATGAGCCTGGGACGTATCTTTGTCGGTCCGCTGAAGGATGGTGCCGTCTTGCACACGCCCACCGGAAGTGACGTGCGTGTAGGAGGCGTTTTCTCGTTGCGAGGTGCCGAGGTCAGTAAAATTGCGGAAGCTCCCGCGGGGGAATGTGTTGGCTTGGGTCGGCTTGACGGGGTGTTGACTGGTGATCTGCTGACTGAGGCAAAGGGTGTGCCTCTCTCCAAGATCGAAATTGAACATCTTTCACCGGTTTATCGTCTGGGCATTGAAGTCGCTGATCGCAAGGATGAGGTTAAATTGACGGCAGCGATCGCCAAGCTCCACGAAGAAGATCCCTCGCTAATTCTGGAGCAGAACCCTGAGCTCAACGAGATGACCCTGTGTGGGCAGGGAGATATTCACCTTAAGGTGGCAACCGAGAAACTCGTGGGAAAATATGGGCTCAAGCTCAATACGCATCCTCCGCGCGTGCCCTACAAGGAGACAATCCGAAATGTCACTACCAAGCGGGGCCGGTATAAGCGGCAAACCGGAGGACATGGTCAATTTGGTGATGTGGTCCTCGAGATCGAACCCCTTCCACGGGGTTCCGGCTTTGTGTTTACAGATCGAATTACTGGCGGCGTTGTACCAAAACAATGGATTCCATCGGTGGAGAAGGGGGTGACGGAGTATCTCAAGTGTGGACCTCTTGGCTTTCCGGTCGTCGATATTTCGGTGACCCTCTCTGACGGATCTTACCATTCTGTGGATTCATCGGATGCGGCATTTCAGAGCGCGGCGCGCATCGCCATGCAGGAAGGCATGCCGGAATGTAATCCGGTACTTCTCGAGCCAATCATGCGCGTCCAAATACACGTTCCAAGCGAGGCAACAGCAAAGGTCAACGGTGTCGTGTCGAGCAGGCGCGGCCAGTTGCTGGGATATGACGTGAGGCCTGGCTGGCGCGGCTGGGATACGGTGCTGGCACAGATGCCGATGGTGGAGTTGACGGATCTGATCATCGACCTGCGATCCCTGACGCAGGGCGTAGGCACCTTCGAGGTCGAATTCGACCATTTGGCGGAGCTGTCGGGAAAGCTTGCTGAGCAGGTCGTTGCCCAACACCGGAAGGCGGCATGAAGCGCTGCAGGCGGCTGCGTGGCGGCCGCCTGTAGATTTTCTATCGGAGGTTGGTGCAGCGCCCCCCCCCCCCCCCGGCCGAGCTCTATGCGCCTTCTCTCGCCGCGTCCCCATCTCATGGTGACGAAAATGTAATATACTGGCGCTGAAACTTCCGCCGGGACGCTGCGTGTGGCGCTAAAACCGGTCAGCCTGAGGCAGGCGGTGTCACCGTCGGCCCAAGTCTTTGGTAAAAGCGGTGTCATGTCGGCGGATGGCACAATGGAAATGGGGTCCGGGCCGTACCGGCCTGGTAGCTCCAAGACCTGGAAAAATTGCAATATCGTGCATTGCCAATCAGGGTGATCGATCCGGTCGAGCGCGGCCAACGTATAAAAAAGTGAACGCACTGCGTATAGCCGTTAAAAGCGGTCGATCAGAGGTAAAAAGCCGTCGTTAGACAGGGAGGCAAGATTGCTTATCCAAAAGCCGAAGCGCTGGGAGTTGCCTGACCGGATGGCAACACCTGAGGAGCTGTTTTTCAGCCGGCGCCAGCTGGTCACCGGAGCAAGCGCCCTCGCACTTTCCCTGCCACTGGCGGCGTGCGGATCAAAAAGCGCAGTTGCGTCGAAGCCCGTGTCAACGGGGGGAGCCAATCCAACGCTCAAGCTTTATCCGGCAAAGCGGGATACGGCATTTAAGCTCGATCGGCCAATCACCAAGGCGCAGATAGCCGAGACATATAACAACTATTACGAGTTCGGGACATCAAAGGACATTTGGCAGCAAGCACAGGCTTTGCCCATTAGACCCTGGGAGATTTCTGTTGAAGGTCTGGTCGAGAAGCCATTCAAGATCGGAGCCGACGAACTGATCTTCAAGATGCCGCTAGAGGAGCGGCTCTACCGACATCGCTGTGTCGAGGCCTGGTCGATGGCAGTGCCATGGACGGGATTTCCCATGACCGCGTTCCTCGCTCTGGCGAAGCCGCTTGCGTCTGCTAAATATGTGATGATGCAGACGTTCATGATGCCAAACGTTGCGCCAGGGCAAGATCAACCATGGTACCCTTGGCCTTACGTTGAAGGCCTAACTATGGCCGAAGCTGCAAATGAGTTGACGTTTCTTGTCACCGGAATCTATGGCAAGCCCCTGCCCAAACAGATGGGCGCACCACTTCGTTTGGTGGTACCCTGGAAATACGGTTTCAAGTCTGTGAAAGCCATTGTCCGGTTCCGCTTTCAGACGGAGCAACCCAAAACCTTCTGGGAAGCAGTAGGACCTGATGAGTACGGATTTTGGGCGAACGTTAATCCCAAAGTTCCGCATCCGCGGTGGAGTCAGGAAACTGAGCGTGTACTCGGCACCGATGAACGCGTCCCGACTCAGATTTTCAACGGTTATGGTCCCGAGGTGGCAAGTCTCTATACTGGTATGAACATCGGAAATAAGCTGTATCGGTAGGCTAAGCGCAGGAAGTGCATCTCCGAGTGCAGCACGCCTGAACAGCTATGACCGCGTGCGCCTCGGGCGACCTCCGGATAAAGTATAGGAGTTAAAAAAGCTCTGGTACAAGGCGATACCGGACACGCTGTGCAAATGAACGATAATCTGAGTCCCGTTTCAGGATTCCCTCTTCCCGCTCCATGCGCCAAAGTTGAAATATCAAAGTCATGGAGTAAAGAGCGGCATTGCGCCAGGTAGGCATTGCCATGAGTATTCCAATGTGGGTTAGCAAATAGCCTGCATACATCGGGTGACGTATGAACCGATAAGGGCCTCGCGTACGCACGCCGCGGTTGGCGGCGATAATTCCAAAGCTGCGACCGAGGCTGAGTTTTGCGGCTATCTCAAGATAGATGCCAGCGATCATGATTATTAGGCATGCGACTACTGGTATGAGCGCGGTTGACGTCGTACTCGGAATTACCAGCAGCGGCATCATCGTGCCCGCAATGCCGACCGACCAGTCAAGCGGGTGTGCAGAAAGCAGCTGTGATGGCCGTCGAAATAGAACAAAGCCAACCGGCAGCGCTTCACTTACAATCATCATCAGGCTGACGATCTGTGAGGTCTGCGCAAAATTGCTGGCTGCATGCCAGGCAAATTGGACGAAAAGACCAATCACGATCAGCCGTTCGACGATGTCGAGGACCAGCATCCGATAGGAAATGGCAGTGTCGGAAGCGGGGCTGAGTTGGATGCTGCTTTCGGGCATTGGGGGCCCTTTCCGGTATTGTGCTCGATGTTCGGGCCAGGATGATGCCGCTTCTGAAATTAAAGGGCAGTAAAAGCCGGTATTGCAGAATTACATCAAATCCCATTCAGTTTGACCCTGCCGTCCGGCAGGGCGAGGCGGCTTGAAGGTTTCAGGAGCCAAGCTCAGCGTCCTTGCCCACCCTTGAATCAGGGGGATCCGATCTCGGCTCGCTGTCGCGGCTTTGGTTCGCGGCCACAGGGCAGAAGAGGCCGCAGTCCTTGGTCCAAGATCTTGAGCAGGGCGCCAAGAAGCCCAACGCCAATTAGGTGGTGAAAAAATCTTAGCTAATAGCGCCACTCTTTGGCCGCGCGCACGAGAAAATCCCGAAAGGCAGCTATCCGTTTGGACTGACGCAGGGCGTCCGGATAAACCAGATGCAGGTCAAAGCTCGGGCCGTCGATGTCGGGAAGAACACGCTTGAGATGGGGCCTGGTTGCAACCAGATAATCTGGCAGGGTCGCTATTCCGATGCCACTTTCAGTTGCATGCAGGATTCCGGTGAGATTATTGATGCGGACGATGCGGGCACTGTAATCGGGACTGAGGCGACGTGCGGTGGCCAAGAGCCAGTTTATATCGCGCAACTCCGAAGGTGCTGTTTCGCCATAGGCGATAATCGTATACCGCGCCAAATCATCAACTGTCGCGGGCTCGCCAAACTCTGCCAAATATTCCGCTGTTGCATACAGGTGGTAATGGATGGTGAACAATTTACGCTGGATCAGGTCGGCCTGGATCGGGGCACGCATCCGCAAGGCGATATCCGCTTCGCGCTGCGCGAGATCAAGCTCACGGTCCTCGAAGAGCAAGTGGACCTGTAGTTCGGGATACTCGCGCAGAAACTGCTTGAGGCGAGGAACGAGCCAGTAGGCGCCAATGCCGTGGCTCGAGGTAATTTTGATCGAGCCTCGCGGCGCAGCCTGTACGTTTTTTAGCGCCTCTTCAGCCGTCGCCAGTCTCGAAAGCACATCGGACACCGCCCCATAGAGCAGCTCGCCTTCGTCCGTCAAAGTCAGGCCACGTGCGTGGCGCTGGAACAACGGCGTAGAGAGATCTTCTTCAAGGGCACTAATCTGACGGCTAACCGCCGACTGACTTAGTGTCAGCATTTGTCCGGCATGGGTAAAGCTCCCAGCGGACGCGACTGCGTGAAATATGCGCAGCTTGTCCCAATCCATCCCGTTTTCTCCATACCCGAATGGGCTGACGCCACTCCGGGTTTAATGATGAAGGCTGGCTAGAAACCGCTCGGCTTCAAGCGCGGCCATACATCCCATGCCGGCCGCGGTGACTGCCTGTCGAAAAATCTTGTCCTTGACATCACCTGCTGCAAAGACACCGGGCACTGAAGTGCGGGTAGAATCCGGGAGGGTCTTGATGTACCCATCCCCATCCATTTCGAGTTGTCCCCGGAACAGCGACGTCTGTGGTGAATGTCCAATGGCAACAAAGAGCCCCTCAACGGGCAGATCCCTCTTCGCGCCAGATGTCAGATGACGCAATCTTAAGCCAGTGACAGATAAGGGCTGGTCCGTGCCGATTACGTCTTCGACTACAGTCTCATAGAGAATCTCGATTTTTGGGTTTGCCGCCAGACGCTGCTGATTGGTGCGATCTGCACGAAGGCCTTCACGGCGATGAATAAGCGTCACCTTGTTGGCGAAGTTGGTCAGGTAAAGTGCTTCTTCGGCAGCGGTGTTGCCACCACCCACTACGGCGACATCTTTTCCCCTAAAAAAGAACCCGTCACATGTCGCACACGCTGACACTCCAAACCCTTTGAATTTCTGTTCCGAAGGGATCTCGAGCCAATTAGCGGTAGCGCCTGTTGCTATAATCAGGCTTTCGGTCGAATAGCGCTCACCGCCATCTCCAACGAGGGTGAAGGGCCGCTTGCCCAGATCGACGCTCGTAATGGTGTCGGCAACAATCTTGGCGCCGACATGTTCGGCCTGGGCCTGCATCTGCTCCATCAGCCAGGGCCCCTGAATTGCCTCAGCAAAGCCGGGATAATTTTCCACCTCGGTCGTGATGGTAAGCTGCCCGCCGGGCTGTAGACCGCAGATCACGATCGGCTCAAGCATGGCCCGGGCGGAATAGATGGCAGCCGTGGCGCCTGCGGGGCCGCTGCCGAGAATGATCGTCTTCGCGTGCATGAGGCTCCTAACAGCTTGAGATCGGAATGGATTGGCGTTCTCGGCTCATATCGGAAGCTGCCGGCAAAACGTCAAGGACAAGCATAACCCATTGATTATATGTATGTTTAGCTCAGGACAGGGTCGCAACGAGGGAGCCTCCAGCCACTATTTACCGCAATTCCTTGGCGATTCGTCGCAAATCACCGGAATTAATTGCTGCGTAACATTCGAGAACGGTGTAGAAATATAATTGCGCTAGCACAGGGGCGAGCGTAAAACCGCATCGGTTTTTCCTCGGAATAGGTGTTCTCAATGGAGCATCATAAGCTGGATTCAATCGATTTGCGGATCCTCGCGGAGCTGCAGGCGAACGGCCGAATCACAAATGTGGAATTGTCCCGACGGGCGAAAATCACCGCTCCTCCCTGCCTGCGTCGTATGCGGGCGCTGGAGAAGGCAGGCTACGTAAAGGGATACCATGCGGAACTTGAACCAAAGCTGCTTGGGTTTGAGGTTTCTGCGTATGTGTTTGTCGGACTGAATAGCCAGAACGACGCGGATCTGCGGAAGTTCGAAGAGCATGCCAGGGGATGGCCTGAGGTCCGCGAGTGCTACATGCTGTCGGGGGAGGTCGATTTTCTGCTGAAGTGCGTCGCCAAAGACCTGTCTTCGTTTCAGGCATTTATCACCGATCGGCTAACGGCATTCAAAAATGTCGCGAGCGTCAAGTCCTCGCTGGTAATCCATGCAAGCAAACATGAGCCCGGCGTGCCCCTCGAGGTGAAGTAAAACTTACAATTTTGTGAGCAGTGGTACACGCGGCCGGTGCCGCCGTATAAAGCGGGGCCATGAAGGACGCGTATATGTCAAAGAGGTTGATTTCTTTGCCCTGGACCGACCGGTCCGGGCGTCTATCTGTGCTCAAAGCGAGCGTATTTGTAGCGCTGTTTACTCCTGCGATCTGGATATTCTACAGGCTTATGGCCGGGTATTACATGGCCGAGCCCGCAAAGTCGGTAAACCATGAACTCGGGCTCTGGGCGTTTCGTCTGCTGCTTCTATCCCTGACAATCACGCCGGCGATGCAGATCTTTAGACTGCCGCGGCTGCTTATTATTCGCCGAATGGTTGGGGTTGCCGCTTTCGCCTATGCCTTTAGCCACATTTGCGCCTATGCAGCGATGGAAAATTTTCATATCGGCAAAGTCATCCATGAAATTTTCGCGCGGTTTTATCTGACTATTGGCTTTGTAGGGCTCCTAATTCTAGGAGTGTTGACCGCAACATCCGTTGACGCTGCTGTGCGGAAAATGGGCACGCGCGCCTGGTTACGACTGCACAGACTGGTCTATTTGGCCGCTATTCTTGCTCTTGTTCACTATTTCATTCAATCCAAGCTCATTGTCACCGAGCCGACAATCTTCGCTGGCTTGTTTATGTGGCTGATGGCTTACAGGCTCGTCTTGTGGCTAACGCGGCCTCGCGTTGCGTCTCATCCTGTCACGCTGTTGGCACTTAGCTTCACGGCATCTGCCCTGACGATGGTGGGCGAGGCTGCGGGATATATGTTGTTCACCCGTATTGATGGCATGAAGGTCCTCGATGCCAATTTCACTTTTGTCGCCGGTATTCGTCCGGGATGGATCGTGTTGATCGTGGGTGCCGCGATTTTTGTTCTTGCCCTCGTCCGTGGCGGTAAGACGGCCGCCCCGAGTAGGGCGACCGCCGTAGTCTGAATACGAACAGCTTCTTGAAGATCGCTGTTCTACGATGCAGCGAGTTTGCTGCGCCGCCGGCCATATACAAGGTAGACGACGAGCCCGAGACTATTCCAGAACAGAAACCACCATTTTGTAAATGCAGGCAGGCCGGTAAAGAACAGGTAGAGGCAACCCACAATGCAGACGGGTGCAATCAACCAAACCATTGGCGTACGAAATGCCCGTTCGCGGTTTGGTTCACGTACTCGCAAAATCAGAACGCAAACCGAGACCGCAACAAAGGCACAGAGCGTACCTGCATTAGCGAGTAGGGCAATTTCGTCCAGGCGCAAGGTCGCTGCCATGATGGCTACGACGATGCCCGTAAGTACGGTCATCAGCACGGGCGTTCCGCGCTTTCTGCTAATTCTCGCCAAGGAATTTGGCAAAAGCCCGTCGCGCGCCATTACGAAGAAGATTCGGCTTTGACCATACATTAGCACCAGAATGACTGTAGGTAGGGCGATGATGGCTGCAGCAGCGACAAGCTCTGCGAAGCCCGGATGCTTTAGCAGAATGAGTATGTATACGAGCGGCGCAGCTGACTTGGCGAAGTCAGCAAAATAGGATGCACCGAGTGCTGCAGTGGCGACGAGAACATAGATCGTAGTGCACAACGCCATCGAGCCAACGATTCCGATGGTCAGGTTGCGACCTGGATCCTTGGTTTCTTCAGCAGCGGTTGAAACGGCATCAAATCCGTAAAAGGCAAAAAATATTAACGCAGCCGCAGCGAGTGCTCCGCGTTTGACGCCATCGGCGTCGACATGGGCACCAAGCCCGTAGGGGGCAAAGGGCTGGAAATTCGCAGTTTTAAAGGCTTGGCCAGCCAATATTACGAATACCACTAGCGCGCTAAGTTTGATGACGACCAGGACAATGTTGACCGTGGCGCTTTCGCGCGTTCCGACTATCAGCATTAAGGTGACAACGCCTGAGATGAATATCGCAGGAAGATCAACAAGGCCTCCGCTCATGACACCATGCAGCAAAGAGTTTGGCAGCGGCCAGCCTGCCGCATGAATGAACTCGGCGACGTGAGCCGACCAGCCCACCGCGACGGCCGAGGCGGCCACGGTGTACTCGAGGATGAGGCTCCATCCCACAATCCAAGCCACGACTTCCCCAAGCGCGACGTAGGAATACGTGTAAGCACTCCCGGAAGCAGGGATCATCGTTGCCATTTCTGCGTAGCAAAACGCAGCACAGGCACAAAGCAGTCCGCAGCCTAGAAATGATAGAATTACCGCTGGGCCAGCCAATCCAGCGCCAATACCCGTCAGGGTATAAATGCCGGTTCCAACGATGGCACCTACACCCATTGCCACCAGATGAGGCCAGCTCAAGGTGGGCGTTAGTCGAGAGGAGGCGTCGAAATGCGCAGCCGCGTTTATCGACTTTCTGCGCGTCAAAAATGTCATGAATGCCCTCTTGAATAGACTTACCGGCGCACCCCGGCGCTCGGACCGGGAGCATCATACAAGTCCTGAGCATCTGGTAAATTCAACAGTCTGGGAACGCCAAGTTTGCTGGGGTGCTGGGGTGTCAGGCTATGTCTGGTGGTGCCTGCTGCACTCGGGGCGTTTGGGCATGTGGATAAGCCTGGTCCATGGTCCCGAAGAGAGCGGCTGATTAGCGCCCGACCTTAGTGCCGGAGCTGCGTACTGGGCTGTTAGGAGACCTGGCCAACCTCATCGAGCAGCGTCTAGGAGGTGATCAGGGCTGTCTCGTCAGCGCGGTTTGTGCCTCCCAAACCTCGCTCTGCAGGGCCCCTGGTTGATTTTGAGGTCCCAGCCGGCCCGCCAGGGAGAGGAGCGCGGCCTTATCTTCAATGGTGACCGTGCCGCCCTCAGTACGAATGAGTTTGGCTTTCCGCAAGTGCTGTATTGTACGGTTCATGTGGACCGTCGACAGGCCGACCGCTTCGGCAAGGATTTCCTGGGTAAGTGGCAGACCAAAGGAATTACCCTGGACAAGACCACTCAGTTGTAACCGTCCGTAGAATTCCAGGATGAGATGACCGACCCGTTCATAGGCGGTTTGACGGCCATTGCGAACAATCTGCTGTAGAAGGCGAATCTCAACCTGTTGCTCGAGGGTCCGGCAGATTTGAGCAAGCACCGGCCAATGCGGGCGGTCTTCCTGAGCATTGCGCAACAGCTCCTCCGCCTGAGCGCAGTCGGATCGTGTCAGGCTGATGTATGACGCTGCAGCCTCCGCACCGCGGCGAGATGAGAAGCCAACCAAGTCTCCGGGAAAATAGAAGTCGAGGATTTGTCGCCGTCCATCGGGAAGGCGGGCGGTTCGGCAAACCCACCCTGAGGTAAGAATCTTGGGCGCGTCCAGAAGGGTTCCGGCGGCGATAATCTCGTTTCCGGCTGCGAAAGTCGTCTGGCGCCCTAGCATGGTCCGCAAGGCCTCGGCCTCGGCCTGGGGGAGCGGGGCGAATGCTGAAAAATAGCTGAGCACGGCCAATCTCGGGTTGGCGGAGCTAGAGCGAGATTTATTCGTAGGCACGAGATCGTGTCCCTCCGACGCAGCATTGCGACCCCACCAGCCTCCAACGATCGTTCCGGCGGCCGTCGGCGATGGCGTGCTTGGTCTTCCACCTTCTCTCTGGACGAGGTTCGCAAGATTGCGCGTGCCTCGTGCCGCTGACTCAAGGCGTAAAGATGAGCTTAGTTCCCCCAGAGCGCAGAAGTCGGCAGATCGGTGACGCAGTTTGGTGGTGTGTTGGCATGATCCAACGAGGGTGTTGGCCGTGTAACTCCACCAGTGGGGCGGCTTATAGAGGTTGCCCGGGGGGCTTACTCTCTCGGTTCGGTGCAGGCCATCTGGTCCCCCTGGGACGTTTGTAGGGTGGACCAGGCCAGGTCCCCCAAAGGGGCCGTTCCGGGATGCCTGCGCTCTTGCGGAGGGTGCCGCAGGCAGGAACTGCATTACATAGTTGCAAATGAAACTAAATTGGCACTACCCTAGCGTAAGACCACAGGAGACCCGCCATGAACCAACTCTGGGACAATCCGATAGGTACCGATGGCTTTGAGTTCGTAGAGTATACCGCTCCTGACGTCGGAAAGCTGCACCGCTACTTCGAACAAATGGGCTTTCGTGCCGTTGCGCGTCACCGTTCCAAAGATGTCGTTCTGTACCGTCAGGGCGAATCAAACTTCATCGTAAACGCCGAGCCTGGCAGCCATGGCTCGCGCTTTGCCCAGGCCCATGGCCCATCGGCCTGTGCCATGGCGTTCAGAGTGAAAGATGCCACGCAGGCATATCGCAAATTGCTAGAGCTGGGAGCAAAGCCCTTTGCCAACCAGATCGGACCGATGGAGCTCAATATCCCTGCGATCGAGGGAATCGGCGGGAGTGTTATCTACCTGGTCGACCGTTATGAGGAGCATTCAATCTATGACGTCGACTTTATTCCCACAGATCCGTCCAAGGGATTTGCGCACAGCGGGACAGGGATCACCTATATCGACCACATTACGCACAACGTTTTTCGCGGGAACATGGATAAATGGGCCGGATTTTACGAAAAGCTCTTCAACTTTCGAGAGATACGGTACTTTGATATTGAAGGTAAGCTCACGGGGTTGAAGTCGCGCGCGATGACCAGCCCGGATGGTAAAATCCGTATCCCAATCAATGAAAGCTCCGATGATAAGTCTCAGATTGCAGAGTATCTTGAGGACTATAAAGGCGAAGGAATACAGCACATCGCCCTCGGAACCGACGATATCTACCGAACGGTCGAACTTATGAGAGAAAACGGCGTTCCGTTTCAGGATACGCCGGATACCTATTACGAGCGCCTAGACAACCGCATCAAGGGACATGGCGAAGACGTCGAACGTCTGAAGAAATTGCGGATCCTCATGGACGGAGCACCCACTTCCGGCCAGGGGCTGTTGCTGCAGATTTTTACTCGGAATGCGATCGGTCCAATTTTCTTCGAGATTATTCAAAGGAAAGGTAATGAAGGGTTCGGGGAAGGCAACTTTCGAGCCCTCTTCGAGTCCATTGAGCTCGATCAAATACAGCGCGGGGTTTTAAAGGACCCTGGCGATGCGAGGCCTTCATGAGTCAGCGCAATTGGATTGAATTGCCACGCAAGGAGGGGGTGACGTCGCGTCAGGCGCACTGTGATCTGCCTGAAGGTACTTATGAACGGGAGATTGGCCGGGATGGCTTTTTTGGGCCGGCAGCACATGTCTACCATTCCCACCCGCCAACTGGGTGGATCAAATTTGATGGACCACTCCGCCCCAGGGCCTTTGACGCGGTAGCTGCGGCGCGGGAATCATCTGATCTGTTTGACGCTGAACTCCTCCTCTCCAATTCAAATGCTCGAATCAAGATTTGGTCGCTTCATCGACCCATGCAGCATCTTGTTCGAAATGCTGACGGAGACGAACTCATATTTGTTCACGCAGGCGAAGGCGAGCTGTTCAGTGACTTCGGCCATTTGGGCTATCGGGACGGTGATTATCTGTTGATCCCGCGTGGAACGATGTGGCGCCTCGAGCCCAAGACACAAACAACTGCTCTTTGCATTGAGGCAACCAACGGTGCCTACAAGCTCCCTGAGCGTGGCATCCTCGGTCCCCATGCCATATTTGATCCCGCGGTGCTTGATACCCCGAAGCTCGACGAAATGTTTCAGCGGCAGCAGGGTGAAACAGAGTGGTGTGTCAAGGTAAAGCGCCGCAACGAAATCTCTATCATAACCTATCCGTTCAACCCACTTGATGCCATAGGCTGGAAGGGAAATCTCAGCGTGCTCAGGCTCAACTGGCGGGATATCCGGCCGATCATGAGCCACCGCTATCACATACCACCGAGCGTTCATTCTACTTTTGTGGCAGAACGCTTCGTTGTATGCACTTTCGTGCCACGGCCCATTGAAAGTGATGCGGGTGCGCTGAAAGTTCCATTTTATCACTCGAATGACGATTATGACGAAGTGATATTTTACCATAAGGGCGAGTTTTTCAGTCGCGATAACATCAGACCCGGAATGATGACATTTCACCCTTGCGGATTTACCCACGGTCCTCATCCCAAGGCATTCGCAGCCGGAGCAAAGGCGGAAAAAACGTCTACTGACGAAGTTGCGGTCATGATTGATGCCCGCGATTCTCTGGATATGCAAACGGCCGCTTCCGCTACAGAGGTTGGCGGCTATGCCGAAAGCTGGGCGACAAAATGAAGCTAGCCTCACTTAAACATGGACGAGATGGACTGCTCGTTGTCGTCGCTAGTGATTTAAAGACCTGTGTCTCTGTTCCACATATAGCACTGACATTGCAGTCGGCGCTCGACAATTGGCACGAATGTGCGGCCCGACTAATGCGGGTTTACGAGCTGCTTAATGACGGCAGTGCCGAGGGCGCGCGGACTTTTGAGGTGACAAATTGCGCCGCGCCTCTTCCGCGTGCATTCCAGTGGGCGGACGGGTCCGCTTACGTGACGCACGTGGAACTTGTTCGTCGCGCCCGAGGGGCGCAGATGCCTTCGAGCTTCTGGACAGATCCGTTAATGTATCAGGGCGGATCTGATAATTTTGTTGGCGCATGCGATCCAATACTCGTAGGAACAGAGGCGGCAGGGATCGATTTTGAAGGCGAAATCGCGGTCATTACCGATGATGTCCCCATGGCAGTTACGGTCGAACATGCCCAAAAGCACATCAAACTTCTGATGCTGGTCAATGATGTTTCCTTGCGGAACCTCATTCCTGGTGAGCTTGCCAAAGGCTTTGGTTTCTTCCAATCCAAACCTGCTACGGCATTTTCCCCGGTAGCAGTTACACCTGACGAGTTGGGTGAGGCCTGGGATGGTGGACGTGTACATTTGCCGCTTCAAATAAAATATAACAATCAAGACTTTGGTGCGCCGAATGCCGGCGAAGACATGACATTTGATTTTCCCCAACTGATTTCCCACGCCGCAAGGACACGGTTTCTGTGTGCGGGTTCGATTATTGGCTCTGGAACCGTCTCGAATAAGGACCCAGGGCGGGGTTCTGCCTGTCTCGCCGAGCGGCGAATGCTTGAGATCATAGAATCTGGTGAGGCGAGGACGCAGTTTATGCGCTTTGGAGATCGGGTGCGAATTGAAATGTTAGATCTGTCTGGGCGCTCGATATTTGGCGCAATAGACCAGGTGGTATGCCGCTATGAGGGAGCTTGATGTGTCGATCACTCTCTATACGTATTTCCGTTCGTCAGCGGCATTTAGGGTACGCATAGCGTTGGAACTAAAAGGACTGACGCACGAGGATGTATATGTGCACCTGCGCAAGAACGAGCAGATGTCACAAGCATTTCGTCAGGTCAATCCACAAGGCTTTGTTCCGTCCCTAATTCACGATGGTCAAGCAATATCTCAATCGCTGGCGATTATCGAGTATCTGGACGAAGTGTTTCCAGATCCGCCTCTTTTGCCAAATGATCCGCTCTCGCGAGCACGCGTGCGGCAGATCGCCTATGCGATTGCCTGCGATATCCACCCCATAAATAATCTTCGCGTTCGTAGATTTTTGATGCGGGAATACAAAAGAAGTGAAGCAGACGTTGACGACTTCATGCGACACTGGATTGAGCAGGGCTTCGATGCAATCGAGAAGATGATCGACGGGCATCCGCAGACTGGACGTTTTTGCCATGGCGATCAGCCTACGTTGGCAGATCTTTGTTTGATTCCGCAGATTGCAAATGCCCGAGCCGCGAATATGGATATCGATCGATGGCCCGCATTGAGTGCAATCGAAAGGTCAGCCTATGAGATGCCGGCATTTGTAGCAGCACAGCCCAAGAGCCAGGCGGATGCAGAGTGAACTTCGTGAAACATTGGTGCTAGAGGCATTCCTGCCCTATCGGCTTTCTGTTCTTACCAATCGCGTTAGCAGTGCTTTATCTGAGCGCTACGCCGAGGAGTTTTCGATGTCGGCGGCGGAATGGCGGGTGATGGCCGCATTGGGTTGTAGCGACGGCCTATCGGCCCGAGAAGTTTGCATTCGAACGGCCATGGATAAGGTGCAGGTCAGCAGGGCTGTTGCGGGTCTGGTGGAAAGCGGTCGCGTGGTGCGGCGAACAGATGCAGAAGACGGGCGAGTAACCAGGCTCACACTGTCCGCTGAAGGGCGCACGGTTTACGAGGAAATCGTGCCACGCGCCCACAATTTCGAAGCCAGCCTCATGGCAGCACTGACAGCGGAGGAACTTGAGGCTCTCGATGTGATTCTTGGGAAGTTGAGCCGAGCTGTTCTCACTCTTTGATCAGCAAGAGGCAAAGAGCCTTTGGGCCATGGGCGCCCAACTCAAGCGTCTGCTCGATGTCTGCGGTGCGCGATGGCCCGGTTACGAAATTAAGAGTTGGTGGCAGCCCCATATCGGCAATCTTTGCCAGGGCGTCCTCCATATGGCCGACAATGTCCCGTGCCTCTAATACCGCGATTTCCAAGCCAGCCCGAAAATGCCAGCTTGCGGGTCTTGAGGTGCTGGCTGGGTAAACCAGAGTACCGGTTTCAGCAATTGCCAGCGGGACGTGGGCAAGCGCGGCAGCGTCTGGCCCAGGGGGCGTTTCTAATAATTCTCCGTGCCAGCCAGAAATATCAAGCATTGATCCATTGGGCACATGGAGGCGGGCGGGCAGGTTGCGGGCTCGCAGAATATCCGCAATGGCATCCGGCACCTCAGCCCTGGTAGACAGAACACGCAATTCCACCGCCGCACGTTCCGCCATGGCTGTAAAGCGCTGCAAGAGATCCTGCACGGGAGCTGGGACATAAGCCGGCGGCAGGGGGCTGGGAGCCTGTTCGGCTCTCTGGATGGCTTTAAAAATGTCATCGCGCGCGGTCATGGGGAATTAAACTGCTCCATAAAGGTTTTACCCTGTGGCTCGGGAAGGTCCCGAATGGCAAACCATCCTCCAGCCACGGGGAGGGCTCGAATGCGGCCATCCTTGGCTAACTTCTTCAATACGCGGCTAGCCAGCCTTGTTCCCAGTCGGTAAAGCAACGGGCGCTTGGCAGCAAATGCCCATAAACCCAGACCGGCGCGATAAGTTATTGGTGGCAGACCTGCCGCGTACTCACGCGCGCGCCAATAACGCATAATTGTAGGCAAAGGAATCTTTACCGGACACACCTCCGCACACCTGCCACAAAAAGTGGAGGCGTTGGGGTGATGATGCGCCTCGGATATGCCCAACAGATTAGGGTTGAGGGCGGCGCCAATGGGGCCTGGGTAGGTCGCTCCATAGGCATGGCCGCCCACCGCACCATAGATTGGGCAATGATTGAGGCATGCCGCGCATCGAATGCAGCGCAGGGTTGCTTGCGCCGGGGTTCCCAGAAGACGCGTTCGTCCGTTATCGACCAGAACGACATGAAATTCACGTGGGCCGTCAGCCATTTCCTCCGAATGTGGCCCGCTCATTACGCTGACATATGACGTTATGGGTTGGCCCGTAGCCGAGCGGGTCAACAAGCGCAACAAAACCGAAGCGGCATTTAGATCTGGTACTACCTTCTCTATGCCGGTCACAACAATATGGGTGCGGGGAAGCAGGCGCGTCAGATCGCCATTGCCTTCGTTCGTAACAATCAGTGCTGCACCTTCGCGTGCGGTCAAGAAGTTTGCACCAGTGATGCCAGCGTCAGCCCCTTCAAAGGCTGCTCGTAGCATGGCCCGGGCCTCGCCTACGA
This sequence comes from Rhizomicrobium sp., assembly GCA_049964915.1. Classification (GTDB taxonomy): domain Bacteria; phylum Pseudomonadota; class Alphaproteobacteria; order Micropepsales; family Micropepsaceae; genus Rhizomicrobium. Next base: position 37,869 of record JBMFWV010000010.1, on the reverse strand, counting down.
GAGCGCTGCGATCAGAGAGATCTCGCGCAGGGTCCAATTTGCTGTGCGCTGCGCGAAAAGTATCCGCTACATCCTCCTTGTTAAGATGAAACGCTGGAGCAATGATGTGGCTCGGCGGTTCATGACGTAGCTGGATGATATATTCACCAAGATCAGTTTCGATCGGCACGATGCCATGGGCGAGAAGGGCGTCATTTAGCCCGATTTCTTCGCTGACCATGGACTTTCCCTTGGTCACGCGTCTGGCGCCCGAGCGCTTCAGGATATCGATAACAATCTGACGTGCTTCAGTCGCATCGCGGGCCCAATGAACTTGCCCGCCGCGGGTGGTCACTGACTTTTCAAATTCGTCGAGCAAAGAGTGAAGGTGTGTAATGGAGTGTTCGCGTATTGCAGCGCCCTGGCTACGCAAGGCATCAAAGTCTGGAAAGTCACTCGATGCGAATCGTCGGGCGAGCTGGAAATGCCCCTTGATCCGACCTAAGGCCTGTTTAAGCCGTGGATCGTGTACCGCTTTCTTGGAGGCCTCGCGGAAAGCTAGCGGATCTTGTGTCATGTCCCTTCTCCAATTGAAGCTTGGGAGCAATTGGCAAGCACTTCAGCGATGTGGCGAAATCTGAGATTTTCACCACGTCGTGCAGCCCGCCCCGCAAGATGAAGCAGGCAGCCAAGGTCGGGTCCTATGACAAGGGATGCTTCGCTGTTCTTTGCATCGGAAAGCTTGTCGTCTGCCATTCGTTCGGAAATTTCGGGGTATTTGACACTAAACAAACCGCCAAAGCCGCAGCACACGTCCGCGTCCTTCAGCGGTTTCAGCTCGAGGCCCTCAACGTTGGCAAGTAGTTGTCTCGGTGCGTCATGGACAAACATCTCGCGCAAGCATGAGCAGGAGTCATGATAGCAGGCGGAAGCATTGTACTTTGCCGAGAAATCAGTTGCTCGTGCAACCTCAACGAGGAACTGGGTGAGTTCGTATGTCTTCTTGGCAAGCGAGAGTGCCCGGAGATGATAAACGCCATCATCCTTGAGCGCCTCAGGGTAATGATTACGAATCATGCCGGCACAGGACCCTGATGGCACCACCACGTAGTCAAATTCGAGGAAGCTATCGATGACCTTGCGAGCCAGATCCCGGCAGTGGGCATCCGCCCCGGAATTCCATGCCGGCTGACCACAACAGGTCTGCGTTGGCGGAACGACGACCTCGCAGCCTGCGCGCTCCAATAGCTTGATCGCGGAAAATCCGACCGAAGGTCTCATCGTGTCGACGAGACAGGTAACAAAGAATCCCACGCGCATCAGATCTTCCTCGGTTGATTTGTTCTTCGGCCTGTATATTGCAGTTCGTTGCCAAGCGCGTATGTCATGTTGCGCAACTGATCCATAAATGACTGTCTATTTCCGGGATCTGGTAGGTGTTCAAAGTCTATCACGTTACCAATTCTAACGTGTATATCGCTGCCAATGCGGTCGCGCACTTCTTTGAATAGCAAGGAGAGACGCAACGTGAGTGAAATGTGACTGGCGATCTGAAATAGGCGACTGTTTTGACCTGCAAAATATACAGGTACGACCTGAGCCTTGCACTGATGGATGAGGCGACCTGTGAATTTTTTCCATTCAGCGTCGGTTGCGGTCCTGTTCCACGGTCGGGGTGTGGTTGAAACACCTCCTGCGGGGAAAACTACCAGGCATCCGCCGCCCATGAGGTGGTGCTTTGCAGTGGCTCTCGACTTGAGATTAATTGCGAGCGCTTCTTCGGTTTCGGCGAAATCTATCGGTAGGAGGAATGACTTTAGTTCTTCTGACTGGGTGAGCAGTGCGTTGGTGAGTATTACAAAGTCGCTGCGTACGCGTGCGATGAGGTGACAGATAATCAGTCCATCCAAGACGCCAAAGGGATGGTTGGCAACGACGACGAGTGGACCTGTTCGTGGCAATTGGAACAGACGGTCTTCATTGGTAATGACGTTCAACCGCAGGCGACGCACCGCTGAATCCCAGAAGCTTTCCCCTGGTATGGGATTGGTGAGGTGATCATCATATAGGGACTTCAGAAAAGGTTGTCCGGTCATGCGCTCTATCGTGCGAATAACAAAGCGCTTGAGCCACGGATCATCGGGACTCGCATAGGAAAAATTGGTGGGAGGGCGAGAAGAAGCAGTCATCTGATGGCGGACCACTGATAGTCCTATCTGAAACAGTCGGCACTGGTGATCTTCAACTAATGATTTGGAAACCGACGCTGAAGCCAATCCAGCATGGCAGAATTGGTACGTTCTGGGGCCTCCTGCTGCGTCCAGTGACCGCAGTTCTTGATCAGAACCTTTTCGAGATCTGGCACATAGCGTTCCATCCCGTCGGCCATGGCAGGAGAGAGAACAACGTCATCTTCAGCCATGATCATCAGTGCAGGTACGTCAATTTTTTGAGGCAAATGTTCACTCAGTTGCCAATTGCGCGTAAAGTTACGATACCAATTTATTCCGCCGGTAAATCCGGTTCGTTGATAGGTGTCGACAAAGACCTTGAGGTCCTGTGGGCTTAAAAGCAGCTCGCCTCCCCACCCCGATTCAGCTTCACCAAGGGCACGGACAAGCTCGAGATTACGTGCTTGTTGAGGAAGTTTGGCATAGTCGACCGCGCGAATTCCTGATTTTCGCATAAAGAAGCGGAAGCTTCTGGCTACATCCTTGGCCAGAATGGCGTCTGCAACTCCAGGCTGCTGGAAAGATACTATATACATATTGTCGCCATAGGCGTTACACATGGCCAGGATGGGATCGACAGGAGGCCGGGGCAGGAAGGGCGTATTGACACCGATGATGCCGGCTACTCGCGTGGGGTGCCAGAGCGGCATCTGCCACACGACAAGTCCGCCCCAGTCATGACCAGCAAAGATTGCGCGATCGATCGACAGCGCATCGAGCAGCCCTGCAAGGTCACCGGTGAGATGTACAATGTCGTAGCTTTCGATCGCCTGCGGGCGTGAGGAGCCGCCGTATCCGCGCTGGTCAGGGGCAATCACGCGATATCCCGCTTGCGCCAAGGCTGGCAGCTGATAACGCCAGCTGTAGGCAAGCTCCGGAAAGCCGTGACACAGTACGATGGGGATACCATTCGCTGGCCCCATTTCGTGGATCGCCAGTTCGACGCCATTGGTCTTGATTAGACGTGCGTCTGGAAAGTTGTTCAATCCGTCCTCCCATTCAGCCTAGGTGACAGGCTGCCAATGCAAGCATGACCCAGCCGGCCAGAAAAGCTAGGCCACCAAACGGGGTTACGTAAACTAGCGGCCGCCAATGGCGGACTGAGTAAAGATAGAGTGACCCGCTAAACAGTATTATCCCGAGGATAAATAAGGAGCCGGCTGCTGTGAGCTGTTGTATATCCGCGCCGTGGCTGGCGAACGCACATAGGCCAAGGGCAAGGGCGTGATACATATGGTACCGTACAGCGGTCTCGAAGGTGGCGAGATCTTTGGCAGATAGCCGTCCCTCCAGTCCGTGGGCCCCGAAGGCTCCAAGCGCGACGGCAAGAAACCCGTTAATCGCCGCAATCAAGAGCCAAAAGCCCATTTCCGCCATCCCCAAGTCCAGCTGCGTCGCCCCATTCTAAGCGTGCGTGCCTGGCTTTGCGAGCCGCTAGTCTCGGGGTAAAAGGTTGGCATGACCGAATATGTGATGACCCCGGACGGGCTTAGGATCGCGTTTGAAGATATCGGGAAAGGGCCGCCCATCGTCTTGGTCCATGGGTTCGGGTCCGATCGCACACAAAACTGGCGGGCGCCGGGCTGGTACGAGACCCTATTGCATGCGGGGTGGAGGGTTGTCGCGCTGGACATCCGCGGACATGGGGAAAGCGACAAACCTCGCGACCGGGCCGCATATGCGCAGGATCTCCGTGTGGGCGATGTCCTCACGGTCATGGACGCCGCTGGTCTGAAACAGGCGGTGGTGATGGGCTACTCGATGGGAGGCTACATAGCCATTCATTTGGCCAAGATGTTTGGAGCACGCGTCGGGAAACTGATCATAGGGGGCGTCGGGGAGACTTATTTCCATGACCGAGCAAATACGCTCTCTGGAGTGGCAGCGGCATTGGAGGCCGAAGATCCAACCACGATCGTGGATCCTGTTGGGCTCATGTTCCGCCGTTTCGTCGATCAGAGGGGAAAGGATCGGCTGGCGCTTGCCGCCTGCATGCGCGGCAGCCGTACAACCTGGCCACCGTCACAGCTCGCTGATATATCACAAAAGGTTCTTGTGGTATGCGGCAGCGCCGATACGCTAACAGGCCGGCCAGGTCCGTTGGCGGCGGCCTTCCCAAGGGGGCGCGCTTTGACCATTGAGCGGCGCGACCATATGACGAGTGTGGGCGACAAACTATACAAGCAGGCAGTACTCGATTTTCTGAAGGAACAGGATTGATCCGCCATGTCGACCCAACGCCCCCCCAAACTCGAAAGCAATTCATTTGATTGGTCCGATCCGCTTCTCTTGGGAGAGACGCTATCGGAACAGGAGCGTCTGGTCCGTGACAGCGCTCGTGACTTCTGCAGCGGCGTCTTGATGCCCGCTGTTCGCGATGGCTTCCGCCATGAGAAGTTTGATCGGGCGCTGATGCATCAGATGGGAGAAGTCGGATTTCTTGGCATTACTTTGCCGGAGGCCTACGGCGGGGCGGGACTGAACTACACAAGCTATGGCCTGGTGGCGCGTGAAGTAGAGCGCGTTGACAGCGGCTATCGCTCGGCGATGAGCGTTCAGAATTCTCTTGTTATGCATCCGATCTATGCCTACGGCTCGGAAGAGCAGCGGCGCAAATATCTGCCAAAACTGGCCAGTGGGGAATTCATCGGCTGCTTCGGACTGACGGAGCCGGATCATGGTTCTGACCCAGCAAGTATGGTCACGCGCGCTGAAAGGATCAGTGGCGGCTACCTGCTCAATGGAGCGAAAACCTGGATTACCAATGCACCGATTGCAGATGTAGCAGTTGTATGGGCCAAACTTGACGGGAAAATCCGTGGCTTCGTTGTCGAGCGTGACGCCGAGGGCTTTTCCACACCCAAGATCGAGGGCAAGTTTTCACTGCGCGCCAGCATGACTGGCGAGATCGTCCTCACCGACTGTCGGGTAGGCGAGGGTGCTCTGCTTCCAGAGGTGTCGGGACTTTCCGGTCCATTTGGATGCCTCAATCGGGCACGCTTCGGAATAGCTTGGGGAGCCATGGGCGCCGCGGAATTTTGTTTTCACGCTGCGCGTAGCTACACGATGGAACGCAAACAGTTTGGACGCCCGCTGGCCGCCAACCAGCTGATTCAGAAGAAACTGGCAGACATGCAGACGGAGATCACGCTTGGGCTTTCGGGAGCACTGCAGCTTGGGCGCTTGATGGATGAAGGGAGAGCCGCACCTGCAGCTATCTCGCTCCTAAAGCGCAATAATTGTGGGAAGGCTCTGGCGATAGCCAGAGAGGCGCGTGACATGCATGGCGGTAACGGCATTTCTGATGAATATGGCGTAATCCGACATGTGCTCAATCTGGAGGCGGTCAACACCTATGAAGGAACGCATGACGTGCATGCACTCATTCTTGGTAGGATGATTACTGGGATTGCAGCGTTCTCAGCCTAGCCCGACGGAATAGTTCAGATGCAAACCCGTCTGATCACGTGGGTACCTAACTTGACTGAATTGACCTCCGTGGCATGAGCTGCCACGGAGGCCGTTCTGGTGGTACCAAATTTTCTAAACTGTGCGTTTAGCTTTATCTTTGGCATTGGTACCCTTAATCTCGTCGCGAATGTGTTGCCAATCGCTGTCACCAAGCGCGCTGAGTTGGTAGAAATTTCCGCCAGACGCGAGATGTAATCCGCCATCGATTGCTATGGTCTGTCCGGTGAGATAGTCGCAGCCATCCGCCATCAGGAATACCGCGAGATTGGCTAGTTCAGGCATTTCTCCATTGCGGCCCATGGGAATGGCATTTACCCTTTGCTCGCTGCGGTTGGCAGACTGCGGAATGAGCCGGTCCCAGGCGCCCTTGGTTGGAAAGGGGCCCGGAGCGATAGCATTGAGACGGATGCCATAGGCTCCCCATTCACTTGCCAGGGATTTTGTCATGACGTGAAGGCCAGCCTTGCTCATCGCGCTTGGTACAGTGAAGGGGCCGCCATTCCAGATCCACGTTGTCAGTATGGAGATGACGCTGGCCTTTTGGCCACCGTCGATCCACCGCTTTCCGCAGGCCAAGGTTACATAAAAGGTGCCACGAAAAACGATGTCGGCAATTGCGTTGAAACCTCGAGGCGACAGGTCCTTTGTACGGCTGATGAAATTACCTGCGGCGTTGTTCACCAGTCCGGACAATGCGCCGCCGTCGGCCCATATTTCTGCAATCATGTCCTCTACGGCTTCGGCGACACGTATATCGCAGGAAATTGCGCTAACCTGGGAATGCGTGCGATCGGAAATCCGCCGGGCGGTGTCTTCGAGCACTTCCTTGCGGCGTCCGCAAATGTACACCCTAGCACCCAGCTGGGCATATGCCTCGGCCATTACTTCACCCAGCCCGGTCCCGCCTCCGGTTACTAAAATGCGTTTGCCCTTGAGCAGGTTTTCGCGAAACATCAGCTCCATAATTTGGCCTCCCTTTTGCCTGCAGCATACAATGGTCTGCGCCGGCCGCAATCTGCTGCTTCGGCGCCGGTCCTGTTAGACTGAAATCATGTGTGCTGATAAACCTGCCGACACGGAAACCAGGTTGCCCCCCCATTTTGCCCGCTGGTTTGCCAGCCGCGGGTGGACGCCCCGTGCCCATCAACTTGAATTGCTGAGCCAGGCACAGCAGGGACGGTCATCCCTGCTGATAGCCCCAACCGGCGGAGGTAAGACGCTGGCCGGCTTTCTGCCAAGCCTGGTTGAGCTCAGTCAGCGACCGGCTTCGAGCCCGCGTCCCTATCAACTTCACTCCTTGTACATATCGCCGCTCAAGGCATTGGCCGTTGACGTAGCACGCAATCTGCAGACACCCGTCGCCGAAATGGCTCTAGACCTGCGAATTGAAAGCCGCACCGGCGACACACCGACACCACGGCGCCAGCGTCAGCGCTACATGCCGCCTGACATCCTGCTGACGACGCCAGAGCAGCTCGCTCTGATGCTTGCGATGAAGGATCCAGAGCGCTTGTTCGGACAGTTACGCGTGGTTATCTTGGATGAGGTGCATGCGCTTCACAATACCAAGCGCGGAGATCTTCTGGCGCTCGGGTTGAGCAGACTGCAGACGATTGCCCCGGATCACATTCGCATAGGTCTCTCGGCCACGGTGGCCAATCCTGAACCGCTGCAACGCTATCTTGTTCCACAGCCCTCAGGGGAACGGGCGCTCAGCTCTCTGGTTATTGGGCAATCCGGCGTCAGCCCGCAGATAAAGATCCTGGCATCGCAGCAACATGTTCCATGGGCTGGCCATATGGCCAAGCACGCCGTCGGCGAGGTGATGAGGGAAATCCAGGCAGCGACGACGGCGCTGATATTTGTGAACACACGAGCTCAGGCTGAGCACCTGTTTCAGGACCTTTGGTCGATCAATGACGGCAACCTGCCGATCGCGCTTCATCACGGCTCATTGTCAACAGATCAGAGACGCAGAGTTGAAGCTGCGATGGCAAATGGTCGCCTGAGGGCGGTAGTCTGTACGTCCACGCTCGATCTTGGCATTGATTGGGGAGCTGTCGACCGGGTCATTTGCATCGGAGCTCCGAAAGGTGCAGCCCGACTGCTCCAGCGAATTGGACGCGCCAACCACAGGCTGGATGAAGCAAGCCAGGCACTGCTCGTCCCGGCCAACAGATTTGAGGTCCTTGAATGTGTGGCGGCAAGAGATGCCGTTCTAGCCGGTGAACTTGACACGGAACACTTGCGTCCCGGAGGGCTGGACGTCCTGGCTCAACATATCATGGGAAGGGCTGTTGCCGGACCGTTTCATGCCGAGGATCTATATCGTGAAGTCATTAGTGCCTTTCCTTACAGGCAGCTTGCACGAGAGGACTTTTTAAAAACTCTGGAATTCGTGGCCAACGGAGGATATGCGCTCAAGCGCTATGAGCGCTATGCGCGGCTGAGACCGAAAGAGAATGGTGAGTGGCGGCTGTCCCATCCGAGACTTGCTCAAGGCTACCGTCTCAACGTTGGCGTGATCGTTGAAGAGCCTATGCTGGATATCAGGATTTTGGTCAAAGGCAGGCCAATAGGGTCTGGTGGTCGGGTGATCGGGCGCGTGGAGGAATATTTTCTGGAGACACTTACCCCGGGGGATACGTTTGTCTTCGCGGGGGAAGTTCTATGTTTCGAAGGCATCCGTGAGAGCGCAGCATTTGTTTCCCGCACACGTGATCCTGAAGCGCAAGTGCCTTCCTATATGGGCGGAAAATTTCCGCTATCAACCTTCCTTGCGGAGCGCGTACGCCAGATGATAGCCGACCCTGCGCGGTGGACGCATCTTCCGCACCCCGTCAGAGAATGGCTAGAAGTCCAGCAGGCACGGTCGGCAATACCTGAACCTGGCCAACTGCTGGTCGAGACGTTTGTGAGAAGGCGGAAACATTACTTCGTTTGCTATCCATTTGAAGGTCGTTTGGCCCATCAAACTCTCGGGATGTTGCTGACCCGACGCCTCGAACGATTGAACAGGAAGCCGATCGGATTTGTCGCAAATGAGTACGCGCTTGCCATTTGGGGGCCTGTGAGCTTGGTCGACGTTGACGTCGATGTGCTGTTCGCTAGCGACATGCTCGGGGACGACCTGGACGACTGGCTTTCGGAGTCAGCGCTTTACAAGCGGACTTTCCGCAATTGCGCAATAATATCCGGCCTCATCCAGACGCGTGGCTCAGGACGGGTCAATACCAATCGACAGGTAACTTTTTCTTCTGATCTGATTTATGATGTTCTGCGGGAACATGAACCGGATCACATTCTTCTGCGAGCGACTTATCAGGATGCCGCATCAGGACTTCTGGACATAGCACGGCTGTCAGACTTGCTTGTGCGCATTGCGGGGCACATTGTGGTACGAAATCTTGAACGAGTGTCGCCCCTTGCGGTACCTGTCCTTCTGGAAATTTCCAAGGAGATGGTTCCGGGCCAGGGGCAGGAGGACGTTCTGCGGGAGGTCGAGGAAAGTCTTATACATGATGCCATGGGTTGCGTGAAAAATGCGCGTACGCCTTAATGGAGAATTGTTGATCCTTGATCCATCTGGCGCACTATGGTGGGACGCGCGTCGCACACTCGTGATCGCGGACATTCACTTTGAAAAGGGCAGCTTTTTTGCCAGGTACGGCGTATTTCTTCCGCCATACGACAGTCGAACCATGTTGTTTCGCATCGCCAAGCTTGCCCAAAGCTATCGTCCGCAGCGTATCATAGCCTTGGGCGACAGCTTTCACGATTCAGGAGCTGAATTTCGGCTGGAAGCAAGTGAGCAGTCCGATTTGAAAGCGTTGGTTGGCGCGCAGGAGTGGATATGGGTCTGCGGCAATCACGATCCCAATCCTCCCTTATGGCTTGGTGGTCGGCGCGAAAACGAATTGACCGATGGGAATCTTCATTTTCGGCACGATCCCGGTCTCGTTGCCATGGCTGGTGAGGTCGCGGGGCATCTTCACCCCTGTCATACTTTGCGTCGCCATGGGCGGGTGGTACGACGTCGCTGCTTCGTGTCCGATGGACAGCGTCTTGTTATGCCGGCATTTGGTGCCTATGCAGGGGGACTAGATCTCAAAGATGATGTCTTCCAGCGACTGTTTCCGGAGCAGCGTCGTGTCTTCATGCTTGGCCGTGAACGGGTCTATGCTGTTGGTTAAGTGCTATTGGCGTTTGCTATCCGACGAGATTGCATTCCATCTCGCGTAGGCAGCGAAATGGCGACGAAAACTGATGCATCAGTAGTCTGACGAGGGCGTTCCTTGCAGGCGGTGCCCGGGGCGGGAGATAATGGCGTCATCCCATTGCCCTGCGAGCGAAATTGTCAGGATGCTCAGTAGGCGTGGCAGCCTAACAGAGTACGTTCTGCCGCCCCGAGCCGGGATCAGGTTCTAAGGCCGTAAGATAGCTGTAGAGCCGACACGAGGGTCAGCCGCGGGCTACGTCCCCGCGGTCGCTGCAGGCTGGGTGTTCTGCATCGCGGTTGATGTGACGTATGGCTGAGATCGGAGTTGCGACGCAAAAGCGCGGCTATGATAAAGGAAATAGGCGGCGGCCAAAGCGAACAGCAGGACTGTTACGCTGGTGATGGCTACGTTACGCAGGCGTAGCTTGTCGGACGAAGAGGTTGGTTCTGAAATCGATGTGCCGCGATGAGCTCTAGCTCTCCGTTGCTTCTTCGGTGGGGTCTGCCGAACGATGGGACCAAAGTCGCCGAAGGCGACATTTGGGCGCGCCGACGGTAATGTCTGGGGCGGTGAGGTCGGCGGTAGAGTTGCGAGCAGATGTGGCTCGGATTCTGATTGGTGGAGCGCCTGCGTCAGTGCCGAGAGATCGAACTCCGGATGATCCTCTTTCGGTGGGTCCGGGATAGCCGTGTGCGGTTGAGCTGAGTTGAGCCTTTCGTGCAGTCGCGCGAGATCCTCATGAAAGGTGGTTTCGGCGCTATCCAGACGGCGGGCCAGACGAGTAAGTTCATCAGATAACTTTTGCGCAACCAGGGCGCGATCTCCGGAGCGGGAAAGCTCCGACATGCGCTTGTCAAGCTGCGCAATTTTTTGATCGACATTCGAACGCGCCATGTGTGTGCCCAGGTCGAGCAAACCTTTTTTGAGGCTGGCAAGCTGACCTGCTCGTATGCTTTCGGCTTCGATAATCCTGGTGCCGAGCTCTCGGATGGAATTGCGTAGCCCGGCGGTGGCATCGCCCAGATTGAGGTTTTCCAGTTGATCGACCCGCCTGCCAAGGCCTGCCAGCTCATCCTTGACTTGAAGTGCCGTGATTTCCATCTCGCAGTTGGTCAATTCGATCCGGCTCGAAAGCGAATCGACCCGTTGGCTCAAGCCGTTGATACGTGCGTCGGTCTGTCTTGTGGCCTGGCCGGTCTGCTCGTTGAGCTTGGAGAGGCCGGCATGGAGCGCAGTGACCGCATTCTTGATTGTCAGGTTCGTCGAATGCGGCTCAAGTTGCCTGTTCCGCTCGACAAGCCCTAAAACCTCATTTTGCAGCAAGGCTAAGGCTTTGACCAAATCTGAATCATTTGGACCAGTTTGAGAGAGGGCGTGCGCAGTTCGCCGGCTTTCAATTGAAGGCGTGCCAGTTGTGCTGAGGTTGTGATGACCAGGCTCATGGCGCTCGCGGGCCAGCTCTGATGGGAGCTCAGTGGCCTGATCGCGCCGCTGGGGTGGGGCGCTATCGCACGTCTCCGCGCCGGCGCCACTGCCGCCATCGGCATTTGCCGCCGGGTTTGGCCTCCAGCTCTCGGGCAGCGCAAGGATGTTTGGCTGGGCAACGCCAGGAGGTCGCAGAATACGCCGTGTCAGCCACTCGCCGACTGGCATGCCCTCACGCCGGGCGGCGGCACGAGCGGCTTCCCGGGCTTCCGGTGGAATGCCACCTACATTCCAGAGCAGGTCAGGCTGCATGCTCTTTTGCCCCCAGTATCACTCAAAATTGAGTGTAAGACCCTACATGTAGTGTAGCAAAGCTAAAGCCCCCCGGCCAGCTTGGGAGCCAAACTGAGCTGTGACTGCTTTGGTAAAACTGCCGCCGTACGCACAATTTTGCAGGGGACACGGCGGCGCGCCGGCGTGCGGGCGCGGCCAAGGATGGCAAGGCAGATTTCAGCCGCTTCCACGAATGTCAGGCTGTGAAGCCGTGCCTGGGCTAGGGGCCACGGGACTGAGCGGGGGTGGAGATCAAGCTGCGCCAGTATGTGATGCGGCACCACGTCGGCTGAGTCGGTGGGGCGTATGACCGCCTTAGCCGTCATGGTGGACGGGTCACTGGCCCATGCCCAAAGATGAAAAGGGGGCCGTTAGCTGGTCACCGTCTTCACCACGACAGCGGTCAGGGCGTACTATTTTGGGGCGCTCCCGTCCCCGTAACGCTCTTCTTTGCGCGAACTGACGGCTTGGCCCGCATCGCGACTTTTGGGTTAGTATACCATTTTGCGACCCGCGCATGTACGGATTTGCTCGCATCGGGATGCGGTGGCATCGCATCGGCGAAAAGCTGGGTGACGAACACTTCGTGACCGTTGATGGCAACCCCGACGCCTGTCTGGGTATAGTCCGGGAATGCGAGGTTGTCGCGGTGGCTCTTGCTCAGCATCCACGTTTTGACGAAGCGTTTGGCATAGGTATTGATATTGATGCCCGCAGCCTTGGTGTAATACTGGGCAGCTATGTTTTCTCCAAGTAGACCCTGAAACGACTTGTCGCGCGCCATAATAAGGCGTGCGGTTGTTTCACCATTTGGCGCACGATGGCCGAGAAAATGTTCACGTGCCATATCTTCGCTGTGAGTACGGGCAACAGCTGTCAATTCCGGATCAAGTGCCAGCGGCTTGGCGGCCGGATTGGTCTTAAGACGATCCCTTTCGACAAGGACAAAAATCCGTCGTTCCATCTCCGCCAATTGTTGGTGGGGATTGCTCGCCAATGTGCTTTTTGCTGAAAGCTGTCCTTGGTTTGCACATCCCGCCAACATCAGGGCCAAAATGGTGGTTGCGATCCTGGCGCCGTTCTCTGTCCAGCGCATTTAGGTCAGGATCTCAAACAGGCCTGCTGCACCCATGCCTCCACCAATACACATGGTAACAACGCCAAACTTGGCGCCACGGCGCCGTCCTTCGATAAGCAGATGCCCGGTCATGCGCGCGCCGCTCATGCCATAAGGATGGCCGATCGAGATTGCACCACCATTTACGTTTAGTTTGTCATGGGCGATCCCAAGTCGGTCGGCACAGTAGAGCACCTGGCTGGCGAACGCCTCGTTGAGCTCCCAAATGCCGATATCGTCGACCTTAAGTCCATGACGGGAGAGTAGCCGGGGAACTGCAAAAACGGGGCCAATGCCCATCTCGTCGGGTTCGCATCCCGCCACTGCAAAACCGCGGAAAATCCCCAGCGGTTTGATGCCGCGTTCGCGCGCGAGGCTGCCATCCATGACTACACAGGCTGATGCACCATCAGAAAATTGTGAGGCATTTCCCGCGGTAATATATTTTCCTTCCTTTACTTTCATGCCGCCGCGGAATACCGGCGCCAGAGATCTCAGCCCATCGATCGTGGTGTCTGGGCGGTTGCATTCGTCGCGATCAACCGTTGTCTCAACGATGCTTTCCGCTCCTGTGCTTTTGTCGACTTTTTTCATCTTGGTCTTCAGGGGCACGATTTCGTCGTCGAATTTCCCGGCTTGCTGGGCCGCAGCGGTCCGACGCTGACTTTCAAGGGCATACTGGTCCTGCCGTTCGCGGCTGACGCTATACCGTTCAGCCACGATTTCGGCGGTTTCGATCATCGACATCCATAAAGCCGGCTTGATCTCCATCAAGTGCTCTTCGGTAATGTTTTTCGTGTTCATGCCACCCATCTGCACAAGGCTGATGGACTCTACCCCTGATCCTATGGCCACAGGAGTGCTCTCAGTGATGACCTGTTGCGCAGCCATGGCGATTGCCTGCAACCCTGAAGAACAGAAACGATTGATCGTGGTGCCAGCGGTAGTCACCGGGCAACCCGCCCAGATTGCTGCGTTGCGTGCGACATTCATTCCGGTCGCACCTTCTGGCTGAGCACAGCCCATGAATACGTCTTCTATCTCGGCTGGATCGAGGCCTGCACGGGCAACTGCATGTTTAATCGCGTGGCCGCCCATGACGGCGCCATGCGTAATGTTGAAGCCGCCACGTACGGACTTGGCGAGGCCCGTGCGGGCGGTAGAAACGATGACGGCTTCACGCATGGCTTTTCTCCGGAAGATCGACAAGGGGGCAGACCTTAAGCTGTGAACCTGCCTTCCGCCAAGCCTGCATGGGGTTCGTGCCGTCGAAATCCGCATGACCGGACATTGTGTCATGCTCCGGCCGCTCGAGCCTTCTCAGCTTAGGGTGCCGGCGGGGACCTAACGATTGTGACCTGCCGCCGATTTGATCGCCGGGACCTGATCGTGGGGCAAAGCTCGCCCATGACTGACCGGGCGATGCGGAAAACGCAGCGTGAACACGATCACCGCGCCAAGCGCCGCAAGACCAAAGGCAAAGTCACCCGAAATGGAAATATTGGGGTCGCCCAGCGTGACCGCATCTGCGACACCCATCATCAGCACCGCCAGTGCCCAGGCTGCGGTGATGAGCAGGTGGGAACGCCACAACCCAGAAAATTGTCTGCGCGCCCCGGTCCGGTGATAAGCAAGACTGAGGGGCTTGCTGCTGGCAATCGAAAAAAGGGCAAGCCCGAACAAGGTGCCCTCCACTGCCAGGCGAGCTGTTATTAGACGCAAATTGGGTTCTAGGAAGCCTCCGACAAGCGCCAGCCCGCCAAAGATAAGAAGGTTTGCCCCATCAAGTAGGCGCAAGCGTGGTGTCTCCACGAAATCGCGGATGGTAATCACGAACGCTGCTGTAAATGCCAGCCACAATCCGAGGCTGAGTGACAACAGAGTCACAAGTGAGAAGATGATGAACGGTGCAAAACCGAACAGCGTGGCCAGCGCGATCCGACGTTCGGCGAAGCGTTCGTCCATGAGTGTCACCCGTGGTCAAGGCGACCCGGGCGCTTGGCGCCCAGGTCGCTTTGCCGCCTCAATGCTGAGTTGGTTGCGTGGATGACGCGGCGGGTGCGGTGCTGAGTTCCTTGGACTTTATCCAGAGCTCCCACAGTGCGGCAGCACGAGCTCGTGCTGGTGCCCCATCGACCTGGACCAATTCCTGGTTGGCGTCTGCATATTGTCCCTGCGCGGCGAGGGCGATGCCGATAATGAAATGGGCTTCGCTCGGATCCTTGACGCCTTTGGCGAGCGCGGCCTTGCCAGCAGTTACGGCATCTGCATAGCGCTGGTAGCCCCAGTAGTCTTCGGCCAGAGCGAGTTCCTGCTTGCCATCGCGGGCGTGTTGTGCCGAACGGGCAATTTGCGGCAGGGAATTCTCGTCTTCGGACTTTTCATGCGTGGCTTTGGCGAGAAGCTGGGCCACCTTGCCCGTGTCCGTGATCTTATTGGTGGTCAGCCCCTGCTGCAGGTATTGGAGGGCTTCGGCGGGATAACCGCGCTTGTCAGCGATACGAGCCGAAATTGTGTAATCATCTGGTGCGGTTACAGCATGGGTGATGAAGCGCAGACGGTACAAATAGAGGGCATCGAGCTCGGTGATGCCGTTAGTGCCAAGTGCATTGTCAATGAGTTGGCCCCAATCATCTGCAGTCCCGTAGTACAGCGTCAATTTTTCCAACATCTTGAGGGCACCGGCCTCGTCATTGCTTGACGCGTCGGCGCTCATGATGATCTGCAGCGCAGCCTGCGGGGGGGGCTGCTTGGCGGCCTCTTCTGCGGTGATGGCCTGTTCGGCGGCAGCTTTGGCCTTGGTCAGATCCTTCTGATTGTAATAGGCGACAGCAAGATTGGTGAGCGAAGTAGCATCCAGCGGCGTCATCTTCTGCAAACGTACCGCAGCGTTGATGACCTGGGGCCAATGGTGCGCATTGGTGCTCAGAAGCAGGGCATTGCGGAGGCTTTGCTGCTGTTGAACTGGATCGAGGGTCGCGAAGGCCGGAGACGCAACGACCGCCTCATAGGCGGTGGTCGCTGTCGCATAATCTTTTTGCTGAACCGCAATAAAAGCCTTAATTTGATTGACTTTCAGCTGATCGAAGGCCGATATCTTAGGCACACTTTCCGCCTTTTGCAGTGCGGCATGAGCCGCCGCCCAGTCGTTCTTCTGGGCAGCCTTGATCGCTTCATTGAGTGGCTCACCGACCGCGCGGCTGACCTGCGGCTCCTGGCCAGCATAGGCGTAGGGAACCGTCGCAATGGCGGTTGCCGATCCGCACAACAGCGCGGCGATGAATGCGGTTCGGAGGAGATGTTGTTTCATGGGTATTCCTCTTCTTGTCGCGCCGGCTGTGCCGGCTGCGCATGCGAAACTATCCGGCCCTTCGAATGTGGCCAATGGGAGGCAGATATATCACGCCCCAGGCCGCCCTTGGGGCCCTCCGTTGCGCGGCCTGACAAAACCGCCTATCAGGCTCTGAGCAGAAATTCCAGTTGCTGGCATGGTTGATTCTCCCGTTACCTTGCCCGAGGGCGCTGAACTGGCGTCCACGGGCGGATTTAATGCCTATATCGGCCCGCTGTACCGTCTTCCGGACGAGGAGGACGGCGCCGTGAAGCGATTCTGCTTCATTGCTGCTCCGCACCATATGAATGCGAGTGGCACGGTGCATGGCGGCATGCTGATGAGCTTTATCGATGTTTCGATGAGCCGAACCACCCGTCTTGTGACCGGGGCCCAGCGCACCGCCACGGTTTCTCTGGCTACGGATTTTGTCGGACCGGGCCGTCTTGGCGAGGTTATCCAATCGCGCGTGCGCATCAGCCGCAAGACGCGTAGCATGCTGTTTTTAGCCGCGGAAATCTTTACCTCGGAGCGCATGCTCGCCGTGGCCAATGGCCTGTGGAAGGTATCGGAGGCGGCATGAGTATGTCTCTGCCGCCTGGCTATCGGCAGACCGAGCTTGTCGACCCATTCGAAATCTTTATAGGTCCAGTCTATGAGATCGGAGAGGGTCTGGCCCGGCGCTATGCCCTGCCGGTGGATGCGCGCCATGTCAACATGGGCGGACGCATTCATGGTGGAGCGCTGATGACCTTCGCCGATCTGTCGCTTGGTCAGGCGGTATGGGACGCCACCGGCCGGGCTGCAGTTGCGACTACAAACATGCAGACCCAATTTCTCAGAGCGGTCCAGATTGGCGATGTGCTTGAAGTTGCGCCGCAAATTACCCGGCGCACGCGAACGCTCGTCTTTGCCCGGGGTGATTACACCGTAAAGGGCGAACTGGTATTTACCGCACAGAGTGTGTGGAAGTTGCTTGGCGAGAATTGAGCGGCCCGGTCCGCTAACCGCTCCTTTACCTTAAAGGCACAAAATTCTTCTGGCCACAGGGAGAGGCGCAAGATGCCGGCGGAACTGGTCCTCGGGGCCGTACAGCTGGGTTTGTCATATGGGGCCGCGAATCGCACGGGACAGCCATCCCATGCGGCTGCGCTGCGTCTGGTTGGCCGTGCGTTTGACCATGGTATTTCGACCTTTGATACGGCGCGCGCTTATGGGAACAGCGAAGAACGCTTGGGTGAGGCATTGTCCGCACGCCCCGTGCGCATGGTGACGAAGCTCTCCCCCCTGGCGACCTTGCCCGAGGATGCACCGCGCGAGACCGTCCGTGCCGAAGTTGATGCCAGCATCGCTCAGTCCCTTTGCGCGCTTAGGCAAGACCGGATTGACTGTCTGATGCTGCATCGCGCCGCCCACCGCATTTCCCACGCTGGGGCGATCTGGGAGCGTCTGATCGAGCGCGTTGAGGAGGGAGTTATCCTGGCACTGGGCGTATCCGTGCAGTCCCCTCAAGAAGCGCTTGAGGCATTAGCCTGCCCGGATGTGCAGCACGTGCAGATGCCCTTCAATCTGCTCGATTGGCGTTGGCGTCACGATGGCGTGATCGCGGCCATACTTGCTCGGCCGCAGGTTACGATCCATGTGCGCAGTGTCTTTCTTCAGGGTGTCCTAGCGGCACGCGATCCGTCTGTTTGGCCGCGGCTGAACGGGGTCAGGGCCACAGAACTGGTCGCGCACATCGATGCTCTCGTCGAGGACTTTGGACGCTACAGTCCTGCGGATTTGTGCCTCGCCTACGCTCGGGGGCAGCAATGGGTTGATGGAGTGGTTGTGGGCATGGAAACCGAGGATCAGCTTGAGACCAACGTATCTTTGTTTCTGCGTCCACCTCTGTCGCCGCAGGAGTGCAGGCGTATCGAAGCACGCTGCCCTCATGTTCCTGAAGCGCTGCTCAACCCGGCATTATGGCCAGCGCGCGGATGAGCGGTTGTGACCCTTTTCGTCTGGATGGACGGATCGCATTCGTGTCTGGGGCGGCCCGTCATTTGGGACGGGCAATAGCTATCGCACTGGCGGACGCCGGGGCACATGTCATTCTCAATGGCCGGGGTCGGGCTGCGCTTAAGGTTTTGCACAGCGAACTGGGTGCAGCTGGACGGAGCAGCGAATGCGCGGCCTTTGATATGGGAGATCTGGATCGGGTCCGGGACTTCTTCGCGGGCCGGGAGCGGCTCGACATCATTGTCAACGGCGCGGTCACGATGGCGGGCGCTGCATTCGACGCGCTGCAGCCTGAGGCATTCGAGATCACCTACCGCACGGCGGTAACGGGTGCGTTTGAGGCGGTGCGAGCGGCCCTGCCGGCTCTGAGAGCGGCGGTGCGTACGCATGGAGACGCTGCAGTGGTCAATGTGGCGTCGATGTATGGCATGGTCGCCCCGCGACCGTCCCTCTACAGCGACCCTAGGGCCATCAGCCCAGCCCATTATGGCCCTGCCAAGGCAGCGCTTTTGCAACTAACGCGTCATCTGGCTGCCCAGCTTGGACCAGAAGGGATACGGGTGAATGCGTTGGTTCCCGGGCCCTTTCCCCGCGCTGAAACTCAGGCGCAGGACCCAGCCTTTGCTGCCCGGTTGGCAGCAGGAACCATGCTTGGACGGCTTCCAACGCCTGATGAGATCAAGGGACCGCTCTTATTCCTGGCGTCTCCAGCGTCCAGTTTTGTCACGGGCGCAGCGGTTCCCGTGGATGGCGGCTGGACGGCTTGGTAGGTTAGAAAATTGGTGAGATCATGAATGCAATGGCCATACTCACCTCACTGCGTACCGCCCGCGATGGCGGCTACCCTGACGAACTGCGCGAGCATCTGCGGCGCTTCGGCCTCCTTGATGCTGTTGGCGACGTGGCTCTCGGCCGCCTTCTGTCCGAGGCCAGCTGGTTCGGCCTGCCAGGAGGGGTGACGCTCACCCGCGATGGTGAAAATGATCAAGCGCTCTTCCTGGTCATAACCGGCTGTCTTGGTGTTTTCGTCGAAGATGATGACGGCAGCCGACGATTGGTCGCTCATATTCCGGCAGGGGAAACCGTGGGCGAGATGAGCCTCATTTCCGGGGAACCCCATTCGGCAGCGCTGGTGGCATTGCGTGACACCGAGTTGTTGCGGGTTGATGCACGGAGCTTTGACACACTCATCGCCCGTCATCCACGGGTCATGCTCAACCTGATGCGGATCTTGGTGCGTCGTCTGCGCGCTACCACGCAGCGTGGACGCGACAATGCAAGACCAAGATCTTTTGCCATTGTGCCTTTGCAGGAAGGTCTGGAGGGTGAAAATATCGCGGCCCGCCTTGCTGCGGCTTTGGGCGAGATGGGTTCAAATGCTGCAGTTGTTGATGCCTCTGCCGCCAGCAGGAGCGCAGATGAGCTAAACGCATTTGAGGCCAACCACGACATTGTGTTCTATCGTGGCGACACGCCCGATGGGGCTTGGACTCATTTGTGTTTGCGGCAAGCCGATCGGGTTCTGCTACTTGCGCGTGCCGATCAGCCCTTGCCGCTGCGCCCACTTGATGTTCCTGCTGCCAAGACCCGTGTGGGGGGCTTGCCCGAGTTACTTCTTCTGCACCCCAATGGCGGCACGCGCGGCTTGCCCGAACATTTTACGCTGAAAAGTCGCCTCTTTGAGACCCATCATCACGTACGTCTGGGGCAGCCAGACGATATTCGCCGTCTGGCCCGGTTTATCTCAGGCCGCGCCGTTGGCCTCGTACTTGCTGGCGGTGGCGCCAGGGGCTTTGCCCATATCGGTGTGTTGAAGGCCTTGGCTGAGCAACGGGTTCCGTTCGATCACTTGGGGGGAACCTCGATGGGCGCGATTATTGCCGCCGGGGTTGCCATGGAGTGGAGCCTTGAGGAGCTGGCTACGCGCATGCGTCATGCCTTTGTTGAAACCAACCCCCTGTCTGATTTTACCCTGCCTCTGATTGCCATTGTTCGCGGTCGCAAAGTCTCCAATCTGCTGCGTGAGCATTTTGGCGATATTCGCATTGAAGAATTGGCTAAGCCGTTCTTTTGCGTATCCTCTGATCTAACAACAGGGCGCATTCATGTTCATCGTCAGGGTCTGCTGTGGCGCGCCCTGCGTGCGAGCGTTGCATTGCCTGGCATTTTGCCCCCGGTCACACAGCACGGCCATCTTTTGGTCGATGGAGGGGTAATGAACAATTTGCCTGTCGATGTCATGGCACAAAGCCGCCATGGACCGATCATTGCGTCCGACGTCACAGGTGAAGTTGATCTGCACGCGACTGACGAACGTTACGGCGAGCGACCGTGGTGGTGGCTGATCAGCCAACGCATGCGCGGTACTCCATCGATTGTCTCAATCCTTATGCGATCTGGCACCGTTGGTTCAGAGGCACAGCGAAGGATCGTGCGCGAACAAGCTGACTACTTGTTCGAGCCTCCGTTGGCGGAGGTAGGGCTGCGCGACTGGAAGAAGTTCGATCGCGCGATTGCTGAGGGCTATGCACATGCCAGCACGCGCATCGAGCAGCAAGGCGTGCCGCTAACCGACGCATGGAGTGACGGGCCGGCGGTCTCCCTGCAGCAGCCATTGGCCGCGCTCTAGTTCTACGCGACGGCAGCATAAAGCAAGGCGCCCGCAGCTGATCTTGAGGCTGGTAGGATTAGGTCGCTGGGCGGGGGCCACCTGCTGTCGGAGTGCGGCCTGCTTGGGCCTCTCCATGCATCGCGGTGCCAAAGGCTCGACCCAGACCGGGCACCAGGGCTTATGGCGTGCAGAGGCAAGGATGTCAGGCTTGGCGCAGACCAAGGGTTCGGCACGCCCGAGCTATTCCAAGGCATGAACGCTACAATAGGTCCGGTGGGCGCACCGGACGCCTGCACGTTGTTAGCCCGTTTGCGACCGTCGGCCTCGCTGCTGGGCGCCCGAAGCAGCTTCGCCCTGCTGGATGTGAGAGGGGAAAGGGGCTGGCGGCAAATTTCTTAATTTTGAAAGAAAATTACCGTAAGTGCATACTAACTACATGACCAAGAAATTTAAAGCTGCCCGCCGCAGCAGTCTGGGTTAGCGTCGCGCGGGCAGCCCTTCTTGCGAGTCACCATGTCCCGTTTTGCCGTGTTTATGAGTGCCGGACTTCTGGCGGTGGCCGGCCTGTCGCCTGTTGTGAATGCCGGTCAGGCGAGTGTCTTTGACCAGGTTGGTGCGATCACCTCCCGCGCCGCGCTGGCCAAAGATCGGCCGGTCGTGGCACCGCACGCGATGGTGGTAACTGCCCAGCATTACGCCACCGAAGCAGGACTGGAGATCCTTAAGAAGGGCGGCAATGCCATCGATGCGGCAGTGGCCACGGGCTATGCCCTCGCGGTTGTTGACCCGTGCTGCGGCAATATCGGCGGCGGCGGCTTCATGACCATCCACCTCGCCAATGGCCGGAACCTTTTTCTGGACTTTCGTGAAAAGGCACCGCTTAAAGCCACGCCCACCATGTATCAGGACGCCCACGGCAATGTGGTTCCTGGCCTCAGCACCAAATCCTGGCTGTCCATAGGCGTGCCAGGCACCGTAATGGGCCTCAATGAAGCTCTGGCGCGCTACGGTACGATGAGCAGAGCGGAAGTGATGGCGCCCGCGATCCGTTTGGCGCGGGAGGGTTTTGTTCTTGCGTCTGCGGACGTAAGGCGCCTTGACAGCCATGCCGCGGTATTTGCCAAAGAACCCAACGTGGCAGCTATCTTTTTGAATCACGGCAAGCCGTACAAGGTTGGCGAGACCCTGAAGCAGCCACAACTTGCCCACACGCTCGAGCTGATCGCCAAGGGAGGCGACGCGGTCTACTACCGGGGTCCGATAGCACATGCCATTGTGGCCGCGAGCAAACAGCACGGAGGCATTCTCAGCCTGAAGGATTTTGCCGACTATACCGTGAACTGGGAAAAGCCGGTCAGCTGTGACTACCGAGGGTACACGATTGAGTCCGCGCCACCACCGAGTTCAGGTGGGACAACAATGTGCGAAATCCTGCAAATCATCAAACCCTATCCATTTGCCAAATGGGGCTATGCGTCCGTCCAGGCGACGCATTACCTCGTTGAAGCAGAAAGACGGGCCTTTGCCGACCGCAATTCCGAGCTTGGAGATCCAGCGTTCGTGCACAATCCGGTTGCCAAGCTGATTTCCCCGGCGCATGCCGCCAAGCTGAGAGCCAGCATCAAAGCCGACGCTGCAACACCATCATCTGCCATCAAGGGCGTCGTTGGTGCTCACGAAGGTACCGATACCACGCAGTTTTCGGTGGTGGATGCCAAAGGAAATGCAGTGTCGACGACGTTCACACTGAATTTTCTTTTCGGCAACAGTAAAATTGCCGGCAATACGGGATTTTTCCTCAATGATGAGATGGACGATTTCACGTCCAAACCCGGCTTTCCCAATGGCTATGGCTTGGTGCAGGGCAAGGTCAATGAGATTGAACCGGGCAAGCGGCCCCTGAGCTCGATGACGCCGACAATCGTTCTGCACCATGGCCGCCTGTTCATGGTCACAGGCAGTCCTGGCGGATCGACCATCATTTCGACCGTATTGGAAAGCATCCTCAATGTCGTCGACTTCCATATGAACATGAAGCAGGCTGTTGATGCTCCGCGGGTACACCAGCAGTGGCTTCCTGATGTCGTTTACGTCGAGCCCGGCTATCTGACTGCGTCCAGCCGCGTGGCGCTCACGAAGATGGGCTACCAATTCCGGATCATTCCCTCCATAGGGGCCGATGAAGCGATCCTGAGATCACCACGCACGGGAATGCTCGAGGGCGCTAATGACTCGCGCCGGAAGGCTGGACTTGCTGCCGGCTATTGAGCGGGCGTTATGCAGGCCCCCAGGTAAGGGCCTTTGGGCACAAAATCGAGCGGAGAGGCAATATGGCGATCAAGTATGACGAACTGATGCAAACCAGGGTTGAAGGATTGACGGCATCCTATGGCGACCGGGAAACCATGCTTTATGCCCTGGGTATTGGCTTTGGCCGGGATCCCCTGAATAGCGCGGAGCTGCCATTCGTTTACGAGAACCGATTGACCGCGGTGCCAACCATGGCAACCGTGATCGGCTGGGGCGCCAGCGGCGTGATGAGCAAGTCAGGCATCAATTATCTGATGGTGGTGCATGGTGAACAGCGTTTGACGCTTCACAAGCCGCTTCCCAGCGCAGCCGATGTGGTGATGGATGAGCGTGTTGTTGGCGTCTGGGACAAGGGTGAAGGCAAGGGCGCGATCGTCGTCACCGAGCGCACCATCAGACAGGCAGTTGGTGGCGAGCGCCTATGTACCCTCATGTCAACAATATTTGCGCGTGGCGATGGTGGCTTTGGCGGACCAAAGGATGGTGCCCCAGCACCTCACGCACTTCCCGAACGGGCGCCTGACGTGGTTCACGCTTGTGACACCCGACCTGATCAGGCCCTGCTTTATGCGCTCTCGGGTGACCGCAATCCGCTGCATCGCGATCCAAACATCGCCAAAATGGCGGGATTTCCCCGCCCGATCCTGCACGGGCTTTGCACCTATGGCACCGCCTGCCGGGCGGTGCTGACAGCCATGTGCAACTATGATGCGGCCGGGATTACGGGATTCGACGTGCGCTTCTCGTCTCCAGTGTTTCCAGGTGAAACGATTGTCACCGAGATGTGGCGGGATGGCGCGGTGATATCTTTCCGGGCCAAGGTCAAGGAACGCGACGTCGTTGTTCTCAACAATGGCAAGTGCACTCTTGCAAGCTGACGAAGATCCACTTGTTCGGGGCAAAACCCTTCTGGCAGAGGGGCGCTTTGGCGATGTCATCGACACGCTCTTCCCGCTTTTGCAGGAGGGGCGCGGAGGCCTTCTGACAAGGACACTGCTGACGCGGGCGCTGCTGGGAGCTGGCGAGGGAGAACGGGCGCTCGTTCTGGCCAGGGATACCACGCAGCTTTATCCTGGTGCAGCAGTTGCGTCTTTGTCGCTCGGGGAGGCCTTGCTGGCGTCCGGCAAGCCAGCTTTGGCCATTGCCGAGTTCCAGCGCGCGCTGCGTAGTGACCCTGATCTCGACGAAGCCAGGTTTATGCTTGGTTCCGCTTGGCTCCAAGCGGGGGAAGGTGGGCGCGCGCTTGCGGAATTTTCCTCATTACATGCTTACGAGCCTGCCGCTGTTCTCGACCAGAAAATAGCCGAAGCAAACGCCATGCTGCAGGCGCCGCGAGCCAATGCGCGTTATGTGCAGCACCTCTTCGATCAATTCAGTACCGACTACGATGCCCGCATGCTGGGATCACTGGCCTATCGGGCACCAGAAATCCTGCGGGATCTATTCGCACTCGTCGTTCCTGGACGCAACGGCTTGGACGTCCTCGACCTTGGCTGCGGTACCGGCCTTGTTGGTGCCGCATTTGCCGATATTGCTGCCCGGATTGATGGAATTGATCTCTCGCCGCAGATGATCGCAAAGGCGCGAGATCGCGGTCTCTACGCTGACCTTGCGATCGCTGATATCGAGTCCTTTCTCGTCTCGGATGGTCGCACCTATGATCTCATATTGGCGGCGGATACGCTCGTCTACCTGGGTGATCTGGCGCCCACACTGGGAGGTGTGCGCGGTCGGCTGAAGCCAGGCGGCTTTTTTCTTTTTACCGTGGAAAAGGCTGACGGGCAGGGGTTCGAGCTGGGACCGAAGCGGCGCTGGCGGCATGCGGAAGAATATTTGCGTGCCGTCGCGGCCGATGCCGGTCTTGATCTTGCCGGCCTCCTCGCGGCAAGTCCGCGCAACGAGGCGAGCCTGCCAGTCGACGGCTTCGCCGTGGCATTGTGCGCGCGCTGAAATTAACGGGTAGGCTGTCAGGGACTTTATTATTCAGTAAACTTTGTGCTTTGATTAGCCCCGTTGGGGCGCGGCAATCCGCGGCCACTCAGGGCAACAGGAGAACGAATGGGTAGCTTGGTTAAAAGGACGGCTTTGGTAGCCGCATTTCTGGTCGGCGCGTCGACGTCGGCGTTTGCCGCCACCTGCACCGAACCGGTACCTCCGGTTATTGCGGTCAATGGTGCGACTGCGACTGTGCAGCAGATGAAGGACGCGATCGCCGACTTCAAGATTTATCAGTCCGCTGCGGATGATTTCCAGAGCTGCATCAGTGCTCAAATTGAGAAGAAAGAGGCAGCTGCGAAGAAGGCGAGCGACCATAAGCCGATCGATCCGGCGATTCTTTCAGCATTGAATTCGCGTGCCAATGCGGTACAGGCTGAGAAGGAAAAGCTGGGCGGTCAGCTCAATGCCCAGATTGTGGCCTTCAAGCAGGCGCATCCCGGCAAGTAGGTCGAGCGATGGAATAGTGTAAATGGGCCCGCGGCGCTTCGCGTTGCGGGCCTAAGCGTTTGCTCTGCGAATCGGGCTATGCTTTGAGGATGGTGTCGTCCAGCCCCATTGATGCGTCTCGTGCGGAGCGCCGTGCCCGTTCCCGGGAATTTACCCGCACGGCGATACTTGCCGCCGCCCGTCAGGTGGCGGTGCGCGAGGGTGCGGCCAATCTTTCTCTGCGTGCCGTTGCCGCCGAAGCCGGTTTCGCGCCGGCGGCCCTATATGGGTACTTTGCGAATAAGAATGAGCTCCTGATCGCGTTGGCAGCGGAAGATCTCGGGGCAGTGGTGCGGGGCCTTCGTGAACTACGCGGGGAGGTTCCGGCGTTAGGCCGGGCAGCGGGCGTGGTTGTCGACCTGCTTCGGCACAGCGAAACCATGGCGGCTGGTGCGGCGGCGCTGCCGTCTGCCGGGGGCACAGCTGACGCAGAACGCCTGTTTAACGGGCGATTGATCGCGGCATTGCGCGCCCTCTCGGAAGCCTGCGGGACGCCGGATGATAGCCGGCAGGACCAAGCCGACGTTGTGCTGATTGCCGCAGCTCTGACTGGCGTTGCGGTGCTAGCCCGGTCTGGCCGTCTCCAGGCGCTGGGATTTTCCCCGGCAGAGCTGATTGGTGCGCTCGACCGTCATTTCGCCGCCGGGAGGGCTCCGGTCAAGGCATCGTGACCTGCCGCAGCGTCAGGCTACGCTAGCGCTTTGACCCGTGCCGCTTCGCGCGCTTAGATGACGGGGATCACCATTTGTGCAGAGAGGCCATACGTGCATCCTTCCATCTTTGCTGCCAAAACGCCCGACAAGCCTGCCGTCATCATGGCAGCCAGCGGGCAAACCCTGACCTATCGCGAACTTGATGCCCGCTCGAACCAGGGCGCGCAGCTTTTCCGCGCCCTGGGATTGGAGACAGGCGATGGCATTGCAGTGTTCGCCGACAATTCGCCCCGCTTCTTTGAGATTTGCTGGGCGGCTCAGCGCGCTGGTCTTTACTATACCTGTATCTCGACGCGTCTGACCGCCCGTGAAGTCGAGTACATTGTTCGCGACAGCGGCGCAAAGGTTCTGATCGCGAGCCATTCCCTTCATGCAACCGCGTCCGAACTCGTGGAGCTGCTGCCTGAGATTGACCGCTTCATGCTCGGCGGAATTGTCGAAGGTTATCGTTCATATGAAGATGCAGTGGCACGGATGCCCGCAGTACCGATCGCCGATCAAACTGCCGGAGCCGATATGCTCTATTCTTCAGGTACGACCGGACGGCCCAAAGGCGTGCGCCATGCTCTGAGTGGGGAGCCAATTGACGCCCCTAGTCCCCTGCTTGGACTGGTCGTGGCTCTGTTCGGCGCAAGCGAGAATTCGATCTACCTGTCTCCGGCTCCGCTCTATCACGCTGCACCCTTACGCTACTGCATGAGCATGCACCGGATTGGCGCCACCGTTGTTGTCATGGAGCATTTTGACGCTGAGGCCGCTCTGGCTGCGATTGAAAAGCACAAGGCCAATATCAGTCAGTGGGTGCCGACAATGTTCGTACGCATGCTGAAGCTGCCGGAGGAGGTCCGGGTTAAGTATGATGTCTCCTCAATGCGTTCGGCAATCCACGCTGCCGCTCCCTGTCCCGTTGAGGTTAAGAGGCAGATGATCGCGTGGTGGGGTGAAGCCCTGCATGAGTACTATGCGGGTACAGAGGGAAATGGTTTCTGCTACATCAGCAGCCGCGATTGGCTCGCTCATCCCGGATCGGTTGGTCGCTCTTTGCTGGGGCCAATACATATTTGCGATGACGATGGTAACGAAGTGCCGAACGGGGAGGAGGGCACAATTTATTTCGAGAGCGAGAACCAGTTTGAGTATCACAACGATCCGGAAAAGACGGCCAGTGCTCGCCACCCCCGTCATCCGAATTGGTCAACACTTGGCGATGTCGGGCGTCTAGATGATGACGGTTTTCTCTATCTTACCGACCGCAAGGCATTCATGATCATTTCCGGGGGTGTCAATATCTATCCCCAGGAAGCCGAGAACCTGCTGATTAATCATCCGCAGGTGGCAGATGTTGCAGTTATTGGCGTGCCCAATGAGGAATTCGGTGAGGAGGTACGGGCTGTCGTACAGCCTGTGCGCTGGGAAGATGCCGGTCCCGAACTCGCTGATGAACTAATGACGTTCTGCCGTCAGAATCTCGCGAGCATCAAGTGCCCCAGGGCTGTCGATTTTGAGCGCGAACTGCCGCGCCACCCCACCGGAAAGCTCTACAAGAGACTGATCCGGGATCGTTATTGGGGCAAGAGGAACAGCCGTATTGTCTGATGTCCGTGTAAATCCCCGTCAGCTGACGCGCGATGATTTTACCGCCGAGCGCGTCCAGCTTTATGCGGCAATGATGCGGCAGCGCGGCATGCCCGAGCCCATGAGCGAGCAGGAGCGCGAACAGTCGCGTCAGGCTGTGCTTGCGACAATCGCCTGTGGCGAAGATCTGTGGCTGTTCGGCTATGGTTCGCTGATGTGGAACCCCGCGATTACTGTGTCCGAGAGCAGGATTGCCCGAATCGCAGATCACACCCGCCGTTTCTGCCTGACGCTGTCGCTAGGACGCGGCGTTCCGGAAAGGCCCGGCTTGATGCTGGCTCTTGATCATGAGCCAGGTACGATCTGCACGGGCATTGCCCATCGCATCCTTAATCGCGACCTTGATAGCGAGACAAAGGTTCTGTGGTATCGGGAGATGATTTCCGGCGCCTACAAGGCTCAATGGCTCATGGGCGAATTCACGGATGGGAGCCGGTGCCGCATGCTGAGCTTTGTTGTGCGTCGCGATCATGCCCGGTACGAGAAGGTATTACCTCAGTCCGAACAGGTGCGGCGGATCGCTGACGCTGAGGGCGTTTTGGGAACGAACCGCGATTATCTTTATCGGACAGCCGAGTTTCTTATATCACGGGATATTGCGGAAGAGTGGCTCGTAAAGCTCGCCGACGATGTCCGTGACTATCGCATTCAGCAAGGAGAAAAGCCGTGAAAAAAGTCAGCTTTGATGAGCTCACCTCATTGGTTGGTCAGGAAATTGGTGTATCAGAATGGGTCGAAATCGATCAGGCGCGGATCAATCAGTTTGCCGAGGCCACCGGTGATCATCAGTGGATTCATGTTGATGTCGAACGTGCAAAGAAGGAGATGCCTGGCGGCAAGACGATAGCACATGGGTTTCTTACGCTATCTCTAATTCCGATGTTGGGCGCTCGGATCCTGGGTATTACCGGAGTAAGCCGTGGCATCAATTATGGGTCGAACAAGGTACGCTTCACCAACATGGTTCCTGTGGGCTCGCGGGTCCGCGCACGCCAGAAGCTTTTGTCGGTTGAGCCACGAGGCGCAGGTCTGCAGGTCATCAATGAAATGACCATCGAGATAGAGGGACAGGAACGTCCGGCCTGCGTAGCTGAAACAATTTCGATGATCTACAAGTAGAAAACCTCGCCTTGTCTTGCCGTTCTCCCCCCGCAATTGATGTGCGGGGGGATGCGGCGTTGATGGGCTTTCAATCCTCAAGCGTTTTTGTGACAAAGCGGCAGATTTTGTCGATCGCCTGACGTGCTTCTGGAACGACGTCAGCAAGAACCTGCCAGACATGTGGCACTTTGGGCCAGACCTCAAGTTCAACCAAAGTGCCGGCTGCCCGCATTTTCTCGGCAAGGCGAACCGAGTCGTCGCGAAGCATCTCGGCGCCAGAACATTGCAGGAGGGTGGGTGGCAGTGCGGAAAGATCGCCACGCAATGGTGAAATCAGTGGATCGCGAGCATCCTGTCCCGGGCAGTAGGTTTCTACCAAGGTGCCAAAGCTTGTGGGCACGAAGAGGGCATCCGAACGCGCATTTTCGAGCTGAGACGGCCCCGGTTCGACAAGATCTGTAACCGGCGACAAGCAGACGAGGCAGCCGGGCAGGGGAACACCCTGCATCTTCGCCTTGAGGGTGACAGTGAGGGTCAGATTGCCTCCTGCCGAATCACCGATGATGGCGATGCGCCGGCTCTCTATTCCCTGGGCCAGCAGCCCTTGATAGGCGGCAAAGCAGTCGTCAAGACCGGCGGGGAAGGGATGTTCGGGCGCGAGGCGGTAATCCACCACGTGCACAGGCAGATTGGTAAGGCGGGCTAACCGCCAGGTCAGAGGGCGATGCGTATTTGGTGCGCCTGCGACAAACCCGCCACCGTGCAAATACAGGATGGCGCGGGTCTGGTCAGAGCCTGGCTGGCTTAGCTTCTCGGACGCGACACCGCCAAGCTGTTCATTTTCGATCGCAACCGGCGGCGGCGGGGCCTTTGAACTGGAGGCCATTTCCGTCATGACGGCTCGCAAAGTCATGACGTTTGGCGCTTTTGCGAACCGCCGTTTCACCGAAAACCGTAACATCTTGTCCATCAAAAACAGTTGAACACTCACCAGTTCGCTCCTGTCCTAAGTCCACCACATCCGGTCTGGTTGGGCACGCATGCTAACGCTTTTTGTCGTGCTTAACAGCAATGTTTGCCCAATACGCGGGCGTCGTTCGTTCCAGTGTCTGGCCTCAAGGAGGCCGGATACTGATCCTGGCCGCCGGGGCCGCCTGCCAGGATGGCGTGAATGAGAGAGACACAGGGACACTCAGGTCATGCTGTCCCGGACCTCCGGAAAATCCCTCTTGAAGGTACGGGACGACAAAGCTAGGAGGCTTACTGGTTGCTTCCACTTTGGCGTGCTTGAGCACCGGATCCCCAAGTCTTGGCGACGGCTGCTGCGCCTCAAGGGCAGTTTGACACCAGTTTGTGATGTCAGCTTTGGTTGCAGAGGTTCGGCCAATGGGGCCGCACTCGCCTGACTGCAAGTGAGCGCTCGAGCTGATCGGGTCCTGGCCGCGCACGGTTATAGTCTGCGAGTTGGTGAACGGTCGGGAAATAAGCTGCCGTCAGCCACAAGCTAGGCAAGGGCCCATGTAGATGGGGCATTGACAGCCCGGCGCGGGCGACCTTTGGAGGCCCGGACGGCCAAGGTCTATTTGGAAAGTGAGGTACAACATGGCGCAGCCGTCCCCGCCTCCTGTTGCAATGGTGGCAAGAGCCGACGAAGCACGACGCTTTCTGGAAGTACATCCAGAGGTAAAGTACATAGATCTCATCTTTACCTCGCTGTGTGGCGTGCCCCGCGGAAAGCGCCTACGGCGACAGGAGCTTATTCCGGCTTACGAGACGGGCCGCTTCCTGCCACTTTCCACGGCCATTTCCGACATCACTGGGCAGGATTGCGACGCCACGGGATTGGTGTTTGATATCGGTGATGCGGATGGGATTGCGCGTCCGGCGCCAGCGACCCTGGTGCAAGCACCGTGGCTCGGTGACGGCGCGGCACAGTTCCTGACCTCGCTCTATGAACTTGATGGTCAACCCAATGAGCTGGATCCACGCCATGTGCTCCGAAGAGTTATCGACAAGTTCGAAAAAGATGGGTTGTTCCCGGTCGTCGCCTGCGAGCTAGAATTTTATCTTGTCGATCCTGAGCGATGCCAGGACGGTGGAATCAGGTTACCGGCATTTAAGCGCTCTGGCGGTGATCGACCGAAATTTCATAATGTGTTCAGCCTGCGCGATCTTGATGATGTATCGCCGCTTTTGGAGGAATTGTGGGCAGCTGCAGACGTGCAGAAAATTCCAGTCGAAGGCGTAATCTCTGAATATGCTCCGGGCCAGTTTGAATTGACGCTTCACCATCGCAATGATGCGCTGCGCGCTGCAGATGAAGCATTGATGTATAAGCGCCTGGTTCGAGGGGTGGCTGTTCGGCATGGCTTCGAAGCGACCTTTATGGCCAAACCCTTTAGTCATCGCGTAGGGAGTGGACTTCATCTGCATGTCAGCGTGAATGATGCTCATGGCAATAATATTTTTGCGAGTGAGGAGCCTTTTGGAACTCCGGCCATGCGTCATGCGATTGGAGGTCTGCGGCAACTCCTTGGTGAATCAATGGCGATTTTTGCGCCCAATATGAATTCATATCGTCGCTTTCAGGCAAATTCCTACGCACCGATCTCGACGGGATGGGGCGTAAATAATCGTACTGTTGCTTTGCGAGTACCTGCCGGTGGACCGAATACTCGCCATATCGAACATCGGGTTTGCGGTGCGGATGCCAACCCGTATCTCGCCCTCGCGGCAGTTTTGGCCGGCGTTCACCGTGGACTGTGCAATGGCGTGGACCCCGGGCCGCCGACACAAGGCGATGGTTATAAGTCCACACAAAATGCCGGTGAACTGCCGCCATTGGTCTGGCCGGCCGCGGTCGATTCCTTCAGTAGATCCGAGGTCATGCGTGACTACCTTGGTAGCCGCTTCGTGGATATGTTTGTAACTGTCAAGCGCACCGAATATGATCGCTTTCAAAAGATAGTATCGTCGCTTGATTATGACTGGTATCTGAAAAACGCATAATTTCGGTCTTGATACGGTTGGGTTGTCACGTGAATCTGCGTAACTACAATATAGCCGAGCTTCGCAAGCTTGATGTGGCACATCATTTGCCGGCGCAGCAGAACTATCAGCTGATGCAAGACATCGGTGGCAGTCGGATCATTTCCCGGGCGGATGGCTGTACACTCTATGACGGTGATGGTCGTTCCATTCTCGATGGAATGGCCGGGCTCTGGTGCGTGCAAATTGGTTACGGACGTGAGGAACTGGCGCGCGCTGCCTATGAGCAGATGCTGGATTTGCCGTTCTATAATACGTTCTTCAAGACGGCGTCTCCGCCCACCATTATGCTGGCATCGAAGGTTGCCGAGTTGCTTGGAGAAAATCTTACTCATGTATTCTTCTGCAATTCCGGTTCTGAAGCCATCGACACTGTGGTGCGGCTGGTTCGCTATTACTGGCAAATCAAGGGAGAGGCGGAACGCAATATCATCATCGCCCGTGAGAACAGCTATCATGGATCGACGCTGACGGGGGTGAGCCTAGGAGGTATGAAAGCCATGCGGGACCAGGGAGGACCTTTGCTGCCTGGATTTGAGCATGTGATGCAACCTTATTTGTTTGAAGAAGGCTTTGGGGAGGCGCCTGAAGCGTTTGCAGAACGCGCGGCGCAGGCAATTGAGCAAAGAATTCTGGCTGTGGGTGCGCATCGTGTCGCCGCGGTGATTGGCGAGCCGGTGCAGGGGGCCGGCGGTGTCATCATCCCACCGGCAAGCTATTGGCCGCGGGTGGAAGCGATTTGTCGCAAATATGGAGTGTTGCTGGCTTTAGATGAAGTGATCTGTGGATTTGGGCGGTTGGGAAAGTGGTTTGGGTTTCAGTATTATGGCGTAAAGCCAGATCTGGTGGCAATGGCTAAGGGACTTTCGTCCGGCTATTTGCCCATTTCAGCGGTGGGCGTTGCGGATTTCATCGTTGACGCGCTACGCAGTACAAACCAGGATTTCATTCATGGCTTTACGTACTCGGGTCATCCGGCGGCCGCAGCAGTTGCACTGAAGAACTTGGAGATCATTGCACGCGAAGATCTCGTACGTCGTACCGAAGAGGAGACCGGGCCTTATCTCGCGCGCACTCTGGGAAAATTGGCGCATCATGCGCTCGTGGGAGAAGTGCGCTCATTGGGACTTATTGCTGCGGTGGAGATCGTTTCTCGTAAAGGCAGCAATGAGCGATTTGACGACGGAGATGGCAGGATGGCGCTGCTCATTCGTGACCTCTGCATAGAAAACGGACTTATGGTACGCGCCATACGCAACAGCCTGGTCATGAGCCCGCCGCTGACCATAAGTTTTGAAGAGATTGATCGTCTGGTAGGAGTCATTGAGCGCTCACTGGATGAGGCCTTAAATCGTCTACAGGCAGGAGCATAAGCTTGCGCGCCATACAGCGGGGGGTGAAGTGTGAGGGCTGCCGGCAATACCGCGTTGCCCGCTTCCTGCCGAATCGCCTAAATGCGTTCTCCGTCATCGGTAAGTGCTGCTGATCACAGGGTTCTGTGAACAAGAGGATGCTGCCCCCGGGTTGGACGACGGCTGTGATGGCTGCGGTCGCTTTCGAGAGCACCTCTGTCCGGCGCGTGCCAAATGTCCACTGTTCTGCAATCTGCTGTTGAGGGATACAATGAAGGTCGAGCTCCTTGGGAGGACATCATGTCGCGCGGGTTGATCCGTTTGCTGTTCGTCGTTCTCGTCGTTGGTGGAGGCCTCGCCATCGGATTTCTAACGGCACCTGGAGGCTGGTACGCAAGTCTGGTCAAGCCGCCATTCAATCCGCCGAACTGGGCATTCGGGCCAGTCTGGACCTTGCTTTATGTGATGATCGCGGTCGCTGGGTGGCGGACATATGAAGGCGAAGGGGGCGGGTGGGCGATGAAGCTTTGGGGCACGCAATTAGGCCTCAACTTCCTTTGGACTCCGGTGTTTTTCTCCGCTCATCGCATCGGGCTTGCGCTCGTGATCTTGATGTTGCTGCTCGTCGTCATTCTCGCCTTCATCGTGTCGTCCTGGCGGCGGGATCCCATAAGGGCAGGGCTATTCATCCCCTACGCGGTGTGGGTAGGATTCGCGTCGCTACTAAATGGCTGGATTTGGGCCCTGAACTGACCGTCAAGGTACAGCTGTGCGAGCGCGTAGAGGGCGGAGTAGCCGCAGGATTGGGGCGCAACGCTTATCCCTCAAAAGATCGCGGACAATCAGGCCTGGCTGGGCGGAAGAACCCGTAGGTATTCCTGCGGGTGGCGATCGAGCGAACCGTCTGGCGGTCAAGGATTGGCTATAATGGGGTTAAAGTCGGCATCGACGTGGCGATGGAAGGGCCGCGGGAAAGCCTTCGCGGTCGGCGACGTCCTCCTGATGAGTTCTGGCGCCACGCTGCTATTCAGCTTGCCCTTTGCATCCAACGTGTTACGGGTTCAGATGGTGGCGTATGAGAAAAGGCTCGTGCCGAGATCGTCGACGTCTCCTCCGATTGTCTGGGTTATCGCGCCATCAATCCCCTCGGACAGGTCCCAGATCTGGAACTTGACGGTGTCGCATACTCACGGGATCTCTGACGATCGCTCGGTACCTCGATACGATGTCCGGCGGCCCGTGCCAATTCGGCGACGATGCCAAAGAGCGGTTGCATATCGCAGTGTGGGAGCGGCGCGCGAAAATGACGCGATTCAATCCCAGCGTCGAGTATGGACGCCACAGTCATCCAATGTTTACGGCATTGATGACTCAGTTCCCAGACTACGCTGTGTCGCTCTTGTCCAAGGTGCGGACCGCAGCTGACATATTCGGCGATCAACTTGACCGGATACGCTATGTTGCAGGTAAACGCTTCATGGCTGCTGAGTTAACTGCCGTTCTCGTTTACTTCGCTCTTATCACGTACGGTACCACAAAATGTGGCGAGCCTTCATCGCTTTCGCGTTGATCCGAGAAACTTCTAGTGCGCAACTGCATGAGCATGCTTCGTGAGATGGCTGCGAAGGTCGGCATGTTGACTGGCCGCTAGTTCTGATCATTTTTGCCCAAGCCCTCAGGAATTTCCTGCGGCAATCTGTGACTATGGCTTTGCCGCTGACCTAGATGCAGGCCATGCGGGAGGACGGGCTCGAGTCGTCCACCCTGCATTACGGATATTGTGTCACTAATTGGTAGCGGAGTTCTTCGTTTCTCCGGCTGAACACATTTTGTTTACCGGAATGGTGATGGGGCGGAATAATCCGCACCTTGTGGCAAATAGGCTGGCTTCGTTGCGTCAAACTCGAATTACTCGTCGGAGAAGCCGACGAACCGCAGTGCTTCAGACAAGGGCTTGCGCTCTGACTTGACTGCATTTGCCGGAAAGCCCGGATCAGGCCAACCCAGGGCGATACTTTTCATGATCACTTCATCGTCCGGAATCGCCGCGTGCTCGCGCACGACAGGCGACTGCATGATGCCCTGGCTATTGATAACTGTACCAAGGCCTCGAGACCATGCTGCATTTACCAGCGCGTTGGCCACGCCGCCACAGTCGAAGATGGGATCGTCGCTACCTGCGAGCACGCGGTCGAAGGTGATAATCACGCAGACAGGCGCGTCGAACTGACGGAACCCGCGCAGTATCCAGTCCTCCCGTGCGGTCTTATCCTCCCGCGCAATCCCCATCGCCGCGAACAGTTGCTTAGCGACGTAGACCTGCCGCTCGCGATGTGCGCCGGCATAGGCGGAGCCTACGCGGAACTCGCGCGACTGAGGTACTCCCGCCACCATTCGCTCGACATTGCCGGCGCGTATCCGTGCCAGCGGTTCACCTGAAATTACATGGAAATGCCACGGCTGACTGTTGTAGGAAGACGGCGCGCGCATCACCAGGGCAATGATTTCCTCGATCAGCGCACGTGGCACCGGATCAGGTCGATAACCGCGGATGCTACGCCGGTTCAGGATCACATCGTCGAACTCCATCACTCACTCCCAACTCTGGGTACACTAAAGAGGGCACAGCCCCGTCGATCGAACATGCACTACTCCTTGAACTGGAGCCGCGTCCAGTTGACGAGTGCGCCGCTCTAACGGCGCTACCACATAAGGAGACCATTCCCCCTTTTGGGTGCCGCGTTCTGGGGATGCAGTCCAATATCCTGATGGTCCTTCCTAAGAGATGGGTGACCGTCACCCACATGACCGGAATAGACCGGATCGGCTTTGGCTGGGGCGGGAGGATCCATAGCCCCTGAAAGGATTAGGAAAATCGCCTCCATACCGCCAGAAATACCGTCGAAATTTTTCCCAAAAATGTCATGGAAAGAGGCGCTAACCTGATGTGACAGAGTCTATGCCTCTTTGCCTGGGTGTGCTGATCTCACTGCGCTCGACCGGCTGCGAAGGCCGATTGGGTCTGTCCGCACCATGACCTTCGCCGCGCGCGGATTGATGAGGTAATTCGGCCATCGGGTGAATAAATCAGACAAGCGGTGCCGAATCCCTGCTGGCTAGCTGCCACCGCTGTTCTGCCACCGCTGTTCTGCCACCGCTGTTCTTGACAGATTGGTTCCCGTGGTGAGATCATTGCTATCAATGATCTCACGGAGGGTCATATGCCAGGGAACCTGAATGTTCGCA
Source organism: Rhizomicrobium sp. (assembly GCA_049964915.1). Lineage (GTDB taxonomy): Bacteria > Pseudomonadota > Alphaproteobacteria > Micropepsales > Micropepsaceae > Rhizomicrobium. The sequence continues at coordinate 1,261 of JBMFWV010000010.1, read as the reverse complement.
ATCTGGATGATGAGCTGATTGCCCGTTTGAAGCGCCGGGCGGTCCGGCACGGTCGCTCAACCGAGGCGGAGCACCGAGAGATTCTCCGGCAGGTACTTGCCAGCGAGGAGGAGCCTTCCTTCGACAAATTGGCCGCCGAGTTACGAAAGTTAACCAAGCGGCGGGAGCAGACGCCTTCCGAGATATTGCTCCATGAGGGACGCGAAGAACGGTGAAAACACTGGTCGTGGATGCCAGCATCGCGGTCAAATGGGTGATCGAAGAGGACGGCACGGCGGAAGCCTTGGCGCTGCGCCGACATGCCAAGCTGATCGCGCCGGAACTGCTCGCCGCTGAATGTGCGAATATCCTGTGGAAGAAGGTAAAGCGCGACGAACTTTCAAAAGATGAAGCGCTCCTAGCTGCCCGGCTTATCCAGGCCGCCGACATCGAATTTCTGCCTATACGGTCGCTGATCGAGACGGCGACGCGGGTTGCGATCGAGCTCGATCATCCGGCATATGACTGCCTCTACCTCGCCCTGGCAAGCGAACGAGACTGCCGCTTTGTCACCGCCGATGAGCGCTTTGTGCGCAAGCTGAATGAAGGTCATCTGCGAAGATTTCGTGGTAGAGTGATTGGGCTGCGACAAGCAGCAGGAGCTACCCCGTCTACACATCTTTTTTGAATTTTCCTTTGATTTCAATGGCTGCGCTTGATTCCCTTGGTTTGGGCGCGAATCAGGGGCGGTAAATGCCGACGAAAGCAGCAGGTGAACGCAACCCACATCATGTGGGAGAATTCGGAGATAAGCGCTTATCGGATGTTGGCGCAGATCTTTTGCGTGCGCTGGAAGAGAGGCGGACCGTGGTTGTACGGCGCCTTGGCAAAACCCGAGCTGAAGAAATGCGGTACGGCCGCTTCTTAAACAATGAGAATGTTACCCATGAGGAAATGCTGACCGCCGAAGGAAGCCGTGTTGGTGCGCGCGCGCAGGGACGTGATGTTCTTGTGATCCAGGACACGACCGAGATCAATTTTGCCGCTCATACCGGAAGTAAAAAAGGCTTTGGCACGGTTGGCAACGGTGAAGATATCGGCCTGTTTTTGCATCCTCAGTTTGTCCTGGACGCGAGTAGCGGTGGTGTACTCGGTCTAGCCGGGTGCACCATCATGAACCGAAGGCAGCATGTCAAAACGTCATCAGACAAAAGGCCACCCAACAAAAGGGAATCGCGACGCTGGCTTGAAGGCATGAACCTTGCGGGATGTGTTCTGAAGG
>JBMFWV010000009.1:0-60716 GCA_049964915.1 Rhizomicrobium sp. | reverse complement strand
GTGACCGAAGAAGTAGCGGACGCCGACCATGACAGCCTGCTCGTTCAGGTCGCCGGGGCGTACATAATAGCTCGAATAGGAGGAGGCATAGGCGCCGTGGACGCCCACGTTACGATAGCGCCAGTCAAGATAGACATCGACGTTCGGGTTCACCGTGTAGGTAAAGCCGGCCATCGCCTGCCACATCCAGCCAGTGCGGGTGCCGTTCATGTCGATCAGGCCCGCAGTTACGTTCTGTTCCTTGATGTCGACCTGGCCAATACCGGCACCAGCGCCAAGGCTGAAGGCCCATTTCTTCGACAACGGAATGTCGTAGGCGGCATTGAACATCGTCGACAGAATGTTCACATGGCCGTTGGTCTGGCTGCCGAGCAAGGTGCCGTTGATGTTATGCGGGGCATAACCGATCTCGGTTTCCAGGCGAATATCGTTCTCAAATTTGTAGCCTGCCGTGAGCGTCAGAAGCGCCGAATCGTCCGTGTGGGCTTTGCCTTGCAGACCGGCCGTGGTCGGACTGATGCCTGAAAAGCTCGTTTTGAAGTTGCCCATATGGTCGAGGCCGGCACCGAGGCCAAGATACCACCCTTGACCGGCAGAAGCCGTGCCACTCAGGGCCAGCACCGCCACGCCCGTTAGGGCCAACATACGAATCTTCATATTTTTCCCTCATAATGTACCGACGGGCAGGGCATCCCCCCACCGACGCGTCTGGGATCGCGGTTATCCTATAAAAGATATCGTCCCCGATGTGGAGCTATAATGGCTGTCCTGGCCGGATGTTTCCTACGAAACAGTCTGGAATTCCAGGGGCTGTGTCGCGTCTGCAACATCGGCCAAAATCTGTGACAAAATCCCGGCGGTGCCTTCGAAAATAAAGGCATAGCGGCCTCTCAGAATCTCCAGGCTGCCTTCCAATGCTGCTTCTTTACTGTCGAAGACCATGTCGAGATGGTTGAGTATTGCTAGCCGGGGCTCGACGTGGAAGAGGCGAAGCCAGGCGTGCATCAAGGCCTGTCCAATGCCCCCAAAACCCGTGAAATCGCCAAAATCAACGATATGTAGGCGCCCCTGGGGCGCAAGACTGTCCCCAGCGGCGGTAAGTGCCCCCCGCCAGTCGGGGATCATGGAGAGACTGTAGGAGAAAACGGTCCGCTCAAAGTGGGGGACGCCAAACAGAGCAGGCGTCAGGGCTTCTCCATAGCCCTGTGCGACCTTGATACGCGTGCTCAGGCCCGCTCCCTCGATCTGCCGGCGGGCGGTTTCCAGCATCTGCTCGGAGGCGTCGAGCCCGTAGAACCGCGCTTCGGGGTAGCGGCGGGCCATGCAGATCAGGTTGCGAGCGGTTCCACAGCCGACCTCCACCAGCCGATCTTCGGCCGCAAGAGCGAGGTTCCTGATGAGCCGGTCGCGCCCCAAAAGATAATATTTCCTTGTAAAATCATAGAAATAGCGCTGATGACGGTAGACCTCATCCATCAACTGGGCGTGGGTGGGCGCGGTGGCCATTACGAGAGCGGCCTTCTCGAATAGATGTGGAAGCCGCCATAGATGGCCGAGCGGTCCTCCGCGTGCAGGGCCCGGCTCTCTTCCTCCAGATAAAGCCAGGGGGCCAGGAGCAGTGGAGGCAGTTTCCGCGCCAGAGGTGAGCTCTCCCCGGCGGTGCGAAAGATGACGCGCGCATCATGTATGTCGGCGGTACGGTCGATCTGGGTCCAGAGCTCGGAGAGCAGATCGGGGGTCATCCAGTCCTGGGCGTCCAAAAGTACATAGCGATGTAGTGAGCCGCTTGGCTGATCTTTAAGGAAATCGATCAAGGAAGCGTGGTGTACTTCCGCCCGCCCGGCCCTCTGTCGAATCGCATCATAGATGTCCGGACGCAGATAATCCGGCACCGCATCGCGGTTCTGGATGTCATAGCTGCGGGTGAATGCCTGCCAGGCAAAGTAATTATTCTTGATGGGAAAGCTGCAGGCCAGCTTTTCCACGCGCTGCTGCAGTATCCGTGTGGGATCTGACTGCGAATCTCCGACGAGTTCATCGTACTGTGCCGGTGGGATGCCCAGGGCATAGAGAGATATAGGGGACTTTGCCAACAGGCGGATCGGCCGCGACTCAAAGAGAGGCACGATCAGCTCTTCAAAACGGGCGCGCTGCTCCTCGGGCGTGCTGGCCGTGACGATGTCATCAAGCCTTTTGCCATGTAGCCGGGCGATGACGTGCAGGATGCCGATGAAGCGGCCGAGCAGGCCATAGCGGTAAAGGTTGCGGGCGAACATATTGATGCGCCGCCCCAAGAGCGGGATCTGCTTTTCCCAGTAAAGTCTTGTGTCGGGGTCCAGCTGATCGGCTAGCAGGCCGTCATATGCGGCCCGATTGGCCTTGTCGTCGGCACATCCGAAGAAGCGGAAAAATTCCTCGTAAGAGGGAAGCTGGGCAAGGGCGGCCAGCTTCAGGCGGGTCAAGGCCACATGGTTGGGGTTGAGGTCGACCGCGATGATGCGGGCCGGATCGGCGGCAAGGTAATTGAGTACGTTGCAGCCCCCGGAGGCGATGGTCACCAGCCGGTGATGTGGCCGCAGGGCCAGCGCCTTGAGATCGACCCTAGGGTCTTCCCAGATCTGGTTGTAGACGAAACCCCGGAACATCCGCGTGAACAGTCTCTCCAGCGCCCCACGCCGGCTCGCTACGGGACGGGTATGGGCGGCGCGTTCGAGAAGAAGATTAGTGGCCATGACGGGCGTCTCGGTCCTTTTCGCGGTTGGGTGTTTCGGTGTAGGCAGACCCCACGCGGCGACACCGATGGGCCCGCGCGAACGGATGACGATGCAAGATAACAACCCTCATTTTGACAGTCCCCAGCCCGATCCGATTAGAGAGCTTCTGGCGTTGCTGGACCTCGAGCCGGTCGAGGTGAACATCTTCCGTGGGGTAAGCCCCAAGGATCGGTCCCAGCGTGTGTTTGGCGGACAGGTGCTGGGGCAGGCGCTGGTTGCTGCCACCCGCACCGTCAGTGATCGTATCTGCCACTCGCTTCACGCCTACTTCCTGCTGCCTGGCGATCCCAAGGTACCCATCCTGTATCAAGTAGACCGCAGCCGGGACGGCAAAAGCTTCAGTTCGCGCCGGGTCGTTGCCATACAACACGGCCGACCCATTTTTCATATGTCAGTTTCTTTTCAGATCGATGAAGCTGGACTCGAGCACCAGCTTGAGGCGCCTGAGGTACTCCCGCCCGAGGCGCTACAAAGCGAGGATACCTATCGACGCAAGATAATCGATCAGGTGCCCCCCGAGCTGCGCGAACATTTTCTGCGTCCCAGGCCAATCGAGTTACGCCCGGTGGAGCCATCCGATAGTCTCATTCCGGCCAAGCGCGCGCCGAATCAATCTGTATGGGTACGCGCCACCGGCAAATTGCCGGATGACGGACCTCTCCAGCAATGCGTATTGGCCTACGCATCGGACATGACCCTGCTTGATACCTGTCTGCTGCCACATGGTATTGGCTGGTTTGATCGGCGCATGCAGATGGCAAGTATCGATCACGCCATGTGGTTTCATCGGCCGTTTCGCGCCGACGAATGGCTCCTATATGTTCAGGACAGTCCGTTTGCAGGCAGTGGTCGCGGCTTCAATCGTGGTCTTGTCTATACGCGCGACGGCAAGCTTGTGGCTTCGGTGGCGCAGGAAGGCCTCATCCGAAAGCGCAGTGACTGAAAAGGTTCCGATCTACGTGTGCGGCGGACGCAAACCGCCGGCTTGCTGGTACTCTGGCGTTGCCGTGATCACGGCTCACCGCCAAATGGTTCCGACTCGCACAGGCCATTCTGGCCCGATTAATGGCGTCCTGCCGCGCTGGTGCCGCGTGCTTCATAGCTCTGCGTCTGTGCGTTTGTCGCATTGAAGTACTTTGCCGAATCGGTTGGCAGCGCTCCTGGCTCGCACCGATGATCCGCGCACGCATAGGTCATTTCCTGGGTGCCACGGTCGAGCGTCACCTCGTCAGCCGCGCGGGCCACCACGGTCACGACGTCATTGACGACCTGGTGTCCGCGACCATCAAGGCCAATAAGGTTTGTAACGCCGAAGACCTTGCCCAGCACCAGCACATGGCGCGCATCAACGACCTGAACGTCAGCAATAGATGGATTGCCAACATCGACAGTTGCTATAGGCCGCGAAAACGTGAGCAACCGCGCCTGATCCATTTGCACCGACACCGTGCCCGCCTGCGCGGCGATGGTTCCCAATACGATGCTAGTAGCCAGTCCGAGAGTAAATCTGCGCATCCACGATCTCCATGACAGCGAAATTCTCTGCCTAGGATAAAAATATGCGCGTAAAGGAACGCTTAAACCGCGCGCCGCGTCACGTCTCACGACAAAACGCAAGCAGATTGCATTTTAATGATATTCAATCGATGTGTTTTTGGAAAACAGCCTTATCAATTGATATCTTCGATAGGTAAAATTACGCACAACTAGCCAGTTTTGTTTCAATAAGGAACGCTTTGGCACTCAAGGCGGCAAATCCGATTAAGTGCCCATTAAATCTCCGCGCCTAGCATGAACCCGTTCCGATGGTGCGGCAGCAAAAGACGCGTCCGCATCGGATCATGGGTGTCAAACAAGCGGAGTGTTCCATGAAAAATCTTCTGTCTCAGTTCTTCGCCGACGAATCCGGCGCCACCGCAATCGAATATGGCCTGATTGCTGCCGGCATCGCTGTGGTCATCATCGCCGCAGTCGATCTCATTGGTACAAACCTCACGACCACGTTCAACACCGTCGCCGGCGCGGTAAAAGGGCCAGCCTCCTGACAATTGCGGCGGCAGGCGCCACAAGTTGCGCAAAGTCTGGCAACGGCCGCCGTGTTCCGGCGGCCGTTTGCATTTTGTGAGAGGCTGGAGTTGGCTGATGATTGCGCATTTCTTAGGTTTTGTGATCATACCGGCCCTTATTGCTGCCGCGGGCTTTTGCGACCTGACGCGCTACACCATTCCAAATTCAATACCGGCGGCGGTAACCCTTGCGTTTCTCGGCTTCGCAGCATTATCCGAGCTTAGCTGGCTGGGTCTTGGTGTTCACGTCGCAACAGGTCTTGTGGCATTGTCTGTAGGCTTTGTGATGTTCAGCCTGCGCTGGATCGGAGGCGGTGACGCAAAGCTATTCGCGGCTACGGCGTTGATATTCGGGCCGCAGCTGACGTTCGATTATACCCTTCTCGCTGCGATTTTCGGTGGCGCAATGGCGGTAACGCTACTGTGCATGCGCCAGCTGCCTCTGCCTGCGCCACTGACAACCCAGGGCTGGCTCGTCCGTCTGCATGATGCGCGCGAGGGCATCCCCTACGGTGTGGCGTTGGCGCTGGCGGCGCTGGTCATCATCTTTCGCAGCGCCATTTTCAATTTTGTCTCCAGTTAGCTGCATTGCTGCATACATCCTTAAGTGTTTTCTAAAGTCTTCATGGTGGCATCTGCACAAAGGAGCATCGCCCTATGGACAGGTCTCGTATCATCGTCTTGAGCGTCGCAGGCATTGCGGCTGTCCTCGCCGCGCTGCTGGTGCGCAATCTCGTCGGTCACAGTACTACGACCGCGCACGCAGCCATCGCCCCCGCTCCGACCTCAACTCTGTCAGTTCTCGTAGCCCGCGACGATTTGCAGCCGGGTACAAAAATCACTCCTGGCGAGGTCAAGTGGCAGACCTGGCCGGATACCGCTGTCAGCGCAAGTTTTATCACGACGCGTCAAGCCACGAGCATCGCAGCGATCATCCAAGGGACAGTGGCACGCGCGCCAATCCTCGCAGGTCAGCCCCTTTCAACCGACAATATCGTACATGCATCATCTGCCGGCTTTATGTCTGCACAACTCACCCAAGGTATGCGTGCGGTATCAATCCAAATCAGTGACTCGACTGGAGCAAGCGGGTTCATCCTGCCGAATGACCGCGTGGATGTCCTTATGACGAGCAATGCAACGGGCTCTGGAAGTCATACACGGACCATTCTGCAAGATGTTCGCGTGCTGGCGATTGGCCAGACGTACAAGCAGCAAAAGGGCGAAAAGGTGATAACCGGCAAGACTGCGACGCTGGAGGTTACCCCTTTAGGGGCAGACGCTCTCGCCAACGCCGGGGCAAGCGGTACGCTGACGCTCGCGCTTCGTCCGCTCGTCAATGTGCCAGTAGCCGAGCGGAGTTACGTCGACGCTCCCATCAATGTCATTCGTTACGGCATCACGTCCAGCACTGGACAGAAGCAGGATTGAACCATGCGTATTCTCTCTGCTGGTCTGTTTATAATTCTGATGGCGGTGCCCTCATGGGCCGGCACAGCGCAGGTATTGTCCCCGCAAGCGGCACCATCAGTTCTGAGAGTCGAGTCATCGGAGGGTGGGGTACATGAGCGCATAAGGCTGTCGCTCCATAAGGCGGAGCTGGTTCACCTCAGCCAAAATGCTCGTGATGTGCTGGTTTCCAATCCCGATATCGTGGACGCCGTAGTGAAAGGCCCGCGACGGATCATTCTGCTGGCGAAGAAGATCGGCCAGACCAATGCTTTTTTCTTCGACGCCGCGGGCCATCAGTTGCTGTCAATCGATATTCGTGTCGAGCGCGACGTGACACCACTCTCCGATATGCTCCGCGCTGATATGCCGGGAAGCAACATTCACGTGGCGACGCTGAATGACAACCTGGTGCTTACAGGCGACGTGGAGAACGCGGTGCAGGCGACGCGGGCTGATGCACTGGCAGCACGGTTTGTGGGAGATCCGAAGAAAGTTGTAAATATGCTCAATATCGGCGGCGGCGAGCAGGTCATGTTGCGTGTCCGCATCGCCGAGGTACAGCGCGCCGTTGCCAAGCAGCTGGGAATTGATCTGGCGGGCGCCGTTGTCGCCGGCGGCGTGCCGATTGGCGTGTCGACGTCCAATCCCTATGGCCTGGTGGGTCAGGCGTTGAGCGATTTGTCGGGATTTCAGGCGGGGCAAGTGTGTTCGGCGGCAAGCTCGGCGATCAATCCCCTGCAGGCCCTTCAGGGCGGCGGAGTTTGCCAGATCCGTAACAACATTCAAGGAACGCTGAAGGCGCTGGAGACGGTCGGTCTGGTGCATACGCTTGCTGAACCAAATTTGACGGCGGTGTCGGGGCAGACCGCCCAGTTTCTCGCCGGTGGAGAATTTCCGGTCCCGGCCGGTCGTGATCTGGAGGGCAATGTCACAGTCGTCTTCAAAAAGTTTGGCGTCGGCCTTTCATTCACCCCCGTCGTTCTCAGTCCGCATCGCATTTCGCTACAGATCTCTACTGAGGTGAGTGAGCTCACCAACACTGGTTCCTTTACCCTCACCGGAACTACACCTGGAAGCAATCTGACGATACCGGCACTCTCGGTTCGGCGCGCACAAACAACGGTCGACCTGCCTTCGGGCGGGAGCTTCGCCATCGCGGGATTACTGCAACATACTACCAAACAGCAGATCGATGCCTTTCCGGGCTTGAAGGATATGCCAGTTCTGGGAGCGCTGTTCCGCAGCCGTGATTTCCAGAACAATGAGACCGAGCTGGTCGTCATGGTTACCCCCTACCTGGTCAATCCGGTAGCGCCCGACAAGATTGCGCTGCCCACCGACGGGTACCGCCCAGCCACGGACGCTCAAACAATACTGCTTGGCAAGCTCAACCAAGCCCACCAAAAGGTCACGCCCAGACTCGTTCGCCAAGCTGATCACCGGTTCATAGTCGAGTAGGAGAAAGCACATGCACGTTCACTTTTCCCGACTGCTCGTGGCATCTGCTGTTCTTTCCTTGACACTGCTTGCCGCAGGATGCAGCTCGAACAGCGATCTGGCTAATCTTCAATATGACGCAGCCGCCAATCATCCCATTACCGTCGAACCACACACTGTCTCCCTGGCATTACCCTTTGTGACTGGAGCACAGGGATTGGCATCGCGTGATCAGAATCGGCTTCGCCGCTTTGCAACGCATTACCTGAGCAGCGGCCATGGCGCGCTTTCAATTGTCGCTCCTCAGGACCCACAAGCTCGCCAGCAACTGACCTTTTTCGGACGAAAGCTGGCTAGCTTCGGGGTAAGCGTGAAGCGCATTTTGGCGGGAACTGATGGCGCAGTCGCAAGTGATCATGTCGAATTGCGATTTATGACCTATGAGGCCAAGGCACCACATTGCGGTGACTGGAACAATGTCAGCCACACGGGTTCCAACTTGCCCATGGAAAACTTCGGTTGTGCAACACAGCATAACCTGGCGGTCATGGTCGCCGACCCGAAAGATCTTATCGCTCCGCGCAGGCTTGGGGCCAGCGATGCCACAGAGCGCACTCAGATGATGCAAAAATATGAAGACGGCAAGCTTACGACATCCGCACAGCCTCCCCAGGGTGTAGCGCGGATTGGTTATTAGGCTGAGGAGAGTGACATGGCCAAGCCCATGGACAGAGGTGATCGGGAATTTTCCGGTACGGCGCCGCATGAACGTCCAGTCCCGGGTATTTCGATGCATGCATTTTGCGTGTCAGGCGAGAACCAGTCGGCGCTCCAGCTTGCGGCCGAGGATCGCCGTCTGGCCAAGGCAAGCATGAAAATTGAGTTTGGCGGCATCCAGGGTGCCGTACAGCACTACACCGGGCAGATTACCCCCAATCTTCTCATCGTTGAAACGGACCTGCACGGCGGGGAGGCACTCGCCGAGATCGATCGATTGGCTGAGGTATGCGATCCAGCGACCAAGGTCATCGTTGTCGGACACGCAAATGATGTCCAACTTTACCGTGAGCTGATGCGACGCGGTGTAAGTGAGTATCTTGTCGGCCCGGTGAAGCCACTGCACCTGATTGAGACCGTTTCAGGATTATATCTTGATCCGGACGCTGCCCCCATAGGTCGGGTTATCAGTTTTATTGCCGCTCGCGGCGGTGCTGGCGCGTCAACCCTTTCGCATAACCTGGCCTGGTATATCGCCGAAGAGCTGGCGATCAATACGGTTCTCGTGGATCTCGACCTGCCATTCGGTACGGCGAGCCTCAATTTTGATGAGGAACCGGGGCAGGGTGTTGCCGATGCGCTTGCTGCGCCGGAACGACTAGATGAGGTCCTGCTCGAGCGGGTTTTGCAAAAGGTTGGCGAGCGGTTGTCCTTATTCAGTGCGCCAGCGAGTCTGGAGCGCGAATATGAAACAAATCCTGAGGCATTCGCTGCGGTCATAGATGCGGTTCGCGCTACTGCTCCCTGTGTCGTTCTTGATCTTCCACATGCGTGGTCGCCCTGGGTTCGCGAAACTCTCTTGCGCTCAGACGATATCGTGATTGTTGCCACGCCTGATCTGCCTGCTCTGCGCAATACCAAGGCGATGTGCGAACTTCTGCGGCAGAGCCGTCGTAACGACTCGCCGCCAAAGCTGGTTCTTAACCAGGATGGGATTCCTAAACGTCCCCAGATCCCGGTCAAGGATTTCGGCCAGACGTTGGAGCTCAGTCCGTCGCTCGTGTTGCCATTCGATCCCGCTCTATTCGGAGCCGCATCCAATAACGGCCAGATGGTGTTCGAAAGCCAGCCGCGCGCATCTGCCAGCCTTGCCCTCGCGCAGTTTGCCGGGATGTTGACCGGACGTGCCGGAACCGCGCCGACCAAGGCGGTCAATCCACTGTTGTCCCTGCTGAAAGGGCGCAAACGGGCCTGATCCATGTTTGGCAAGCGTTCAGCCGTCTCGGAATTGCCTGTCCGTCCCGCGGCAAGTGCGCGGGCGCCGTCGCCGGCAACGGCGCCTGTACCCGGCCCTCCGGCTGTTTCCCGTCTGGCCACAAAAGCTGAACCCACTGTTCCGCCGTCACCGCCTCCAACGAAGCCGTCGCTCTCGGACGTCCGTTCGGAGGACTATTACGCGGTCAAGACAACTATATTCAACGCGCTTATCGACAGCATAGACCTGGCGCAGCTGGCGCAACTGGATGCGGCATCAGCGCGCGAGGAAATTCGCGACATTGTTAACGAGATCATCTCGATCAAGTCGGTGGTGATGTCGATCGCGGAGCAGGAGCATCTGTTGCAGGACATCTGCAATGATGTTCTTGGTTACGGGCCGCTGGAGCCGTTGCTGGCCCGCGATGACATTGCCGATATCATGGTCAATGGCGCGGACCGCGTCTTTATTGAGGTTGGCGGGAAAGTCCAGCTGACGGACATAAGATTTCGTGACAATGCCCAGTTGATGAACATATGCCAGCGCATTGTCAGCCAGGTGGGCAGGCGTGTTGATGAGAGCTCACCGATTTGCGACGCAAGACTGCTTGATGGCTCGCGCGTCAATGTTATCGCTCCCCCCCTTGCTCTTGATGGTCCGACGCTGACAATCCGCAAGTTTAAGAAGGACAAGCTCAAACTTGAGGATCTCGTTCGCTTTGGATCCATCAGCTCCGCGGGAGCCAACGTTCTGAAAGTCGTCGGGCATTCGCGCTGCAATGTCCTGATCTCTGGCGGTACAGGCTCGGGAAAGACAACTCTGCTCAACTGTCTCACTGGTTTCATCGAGCAGGATGAACGTGTCGTTACCTGTGAGGACGCCGCTGAACTGCAGTTACAACAGCCCCATGTGGTGCGTCTTGAAACCAGGCCACCAAACCTCGAGGGGCAGGGCCAGATTACGATGCGCGATCTGGTGCGAAACTGCCTGCGTATGCGTCCGGAGCGGATCATCGTCGGTGAAGTGCGCGGTCCCGAGGCTTTTGACCTGCTGCAAGCAATGAACACGGGTCATGACGGGTCCATGGGCACTCTTCATGCCAACTCTCCCCGCGAGGCGCTTTCTCGTCTGGAATCGATGATCACCATGGGGGGATTTCAGCTACCAACACGAACCATTCGCGAAATGATTGTTGCTTCCATAGACGTCATCATTCAGGCCGAACGACTGCGCGATGGCTCACGTCGTATTACCCATGTCACGGAAGTAATCGGCATGGAGGGGGAGGTCATCATTACCCAGGATCTTCTCAATTACGAAATCAACGGCGAAGACGAAGCGGGCCGAATCAAAGGAACTCATGTTGGCACCGGCATTGTACGTCCGGCATTTTGGGAGCGCGCGCGCTATTACGGGCTGGAGGCGGATCTCGCAGAAGCCCTCGACGAATTGCAATCGGCTGGCAGTTTGAGGTGATGTTGTGATGATGACGGTCGGCTTGTTCGTACTCATGTTTGTTTCCGTTGGTGGCCTGGCATATGTAGTCCTGAGTCCCGCCAGCGCCCGCACGCAAAAGCGTGTTGCTGCAGTGTCGCGAGGGGCAGCGGCCTCGGCAAGTCCGGCGGTACGAATAGCAGGTGAAAATCAGCAGCGGCGTAAAAGTGTATCGGCATTGCTGAAGGATCTGGAAAAGCAACAGAAGGCAAACAAGATCCGACCCAGCATGCGCAAGCGTATTGAGCAGGCCGGTCTCAAGATGGCTCCGCGTACATTTTATGTGGCGTCGGGATTCTCCGGGCTGGCTGCGGCTGCGGCCTGCGAATTTTTCCACCTATCGCTGCTTGCGACAGTACTTGGAGCATTCGCGGCCGGTGTCGGGTTGCCCCGCTGGCTTTTACTGTTCCTGAAAGCACGCCGCCAAAAGGCTTTTACGGCGGAGTTTGCCAATGCAATTGACATCATCGTGCGTAGTGTCAAGTCAGGCCTGCCTACCAATGAGGCGCTAAAAATCGTTGCCCGGGAGATGCCTCAGCCGGTGTCAGGGGAGTTTGATAAGCTGGTCGAGGGTCTCAAGGTAGGCGTCACCCTAGATCAGGGTGTTCGGCGCATGTATGAGCGCATGCCGACGGCGGAAGTCAATTTCTTCGGGATCGTCATGACTATCCAATCGCGAACTGGGGGAAATCTATCCGAAGCGCTGAGTAATCTGTCCACGGTTCTGCGTGACCGCAAGCGTTTGCAAGGAAAGATCCGGGCGATGAGTTCGGAAGCCAAGGCTTCTGCCATGATAATTGGCTCCCTACCACCGAGTGTAGCGCTTATGGTGTATATTTCGTCACCGAATTACATACTTCCGCTGTTCACAACCCACGCAGGCAATCTGATGCTGGCGGCGTGTGTGCTGTGGATGAGCTGCGGGATATTTGTCATGCAACGCATGATCAGCTTCAAGCATTGAGGGACACTCGTGAACATACATCATCTCATTGCCTTGATGTTCAATCTGCAGTTCGTGGTCACAGCTGTGACTGCCGTACTTGCATTCGCCACCATCGTGACGATCGGTATACCACTCATGGAGCGCAATGTGCTGGCCGCACGCATGAAATCCGTGGCCGAGCGGCGTGATGAGTTACGGGCTCGCCACCATGCCGCTTTGAGAAAGGGAAAGCGTGGTCTGAGAAGTGAGCCGGTCAGCTTCATGAAAAGCACGGTTGAACGTCTTAAGCTGTCACGGATCATGGAAAGCCACAGTACGCGCGACAAGTTGATTCGCGCGGGCTATCGCGGGCAGGCGCCACTCATCGCGTTTATGTTTTTCCGCTTTGTTATGCCGTTTATCGTCTTCGCGGTGTCACTGCTCTATCTATTTGTATTGCTGCACCTGACTTGGTCTACGAGTGAAAAGCTTGTGGCGTCGTTTCTGGCGGCGGGGTTTGGCTTCTACCTTCCAGATCTGTTCGTGACCAACAAGATCCAGCGTCGACAAGAGTCGATCATGCGGGCATTTCCGGATGCGCTGGATTTGCTTTTGATCTGCGTTGAGTCCGGCATGTCGATTGAGGCCGCGTTCAGCCGGGTTGCGGCCGAGATCGGATCGCAGTCGGCTGAATTGGCGGGGGAATTCGCGCTGACGACTGCAGAGCTGTCCTATTTGCCCGACCGGCGGCAGGCGTTTGAGAACCTGGCCAGGCGCTGCGGGCACTCCGGGGTCAAGGCTGTGGCCGCGGCGCTCAACCAAGCCGAACGCTATGGAACCCCTCTGGGCCAGGCGCTGCGGGTAACGGCGCAGGAGAACCGCGAGATGCGGATGCAGGAGGCGGAACGCAAGGCAGCTGCGTTGCCCGCGAAGCTGACCGTGCCGATGATTCTCTTTTTTCTACCCAGTCTGTTCATCGTCATCCTTGGCCCGGCGGCGATGCGTGTCATGCATCTCATGCACTGAGTGCGTGACAGGCTGGCTTCCCCGCGCCCGCCTTTGTGGCTGTGGCTGGACGCGGGGAGGAAGCGAGTGGGTGTAGATCTCGAGCGGCTGGAAGATCTACGGTGGAGTTAGCTCTTTAATTTAGAGGCTACCTCGGCGACCCGCCGGCCCTGAGCCTTGGCAATTGCCAGCTCCTTGGTGCTCGGCTGACGTGAACCGTCGCCGCCAGCCATGGTGGCTGCGCCGTAAGGGGAGCCGCCGCGCACCTCTGAAATGTCGAATAGTTCGCCGACGCTGTAAGGAACTCCGACATAGATCATGCCGTGGTGCAGCAGGGTGGGGATGACCGTCAGGATCGTCACCTCGTTGCCAGCGCCCGTCGCCGTTGAGGTGAAAACCGAGCCAATCTTTCCAATAAGGGCGCCCTTGGCCCATAAAGGACCAGTCATGTCCCAGAAATTGCGCATTTGTGCGGCCATATTGCCGAAGCGGGTCGGCGTGCCGACGATGATCGCATCATACTCTGTCAGCTCTTCCACGCGAGCGAGCTGAGCGTCCTGCTGCCACTTCATTCCCGCCTTACGGGCATGTTCTTCCGTCATTAGCTCTGGGACGCGCCGGATGGCAACCTCGGCGCCAGCTTCGGCGGCCCCTTCGGCGACAGCTTTGGCCATGTGCTCGATGTGGCCATAGCTCGAATGATAGAGAATTAGGACCTTGGTCATACGCCACCTCCTGGGTTGGAAACGGCCCTGAAGATGGCGTCATTGGCCTATTCGTGCTAGGCGTCCGATTGGAACTCTCGTGTTCGAATTTGGCGAACGATGAAGCCCAGCCTCGATGCCATCACCACCTTTATCGCGATCGTCGAGGGCGGTGGTGTGAGCCCTGCCGCAAGGCGGCTCGGAATTGCCAAATCGGTCGTGTCCAAGCGGCTGGCGGAGCTGGAAGTAAGCGCTGGTGCCGAGCTCATCCGTCGTTCTTCGCGTGCCAGCCAGCCTACCGATGCGGGCGAGGCCTTTTATCTCCGCGCCAAGCGCATTGTCGCCGAGCTCGATGCAGCGCTTGAGGAAAGCGCCGCGGACAAGGGGCCGCTGCGCGGCCCTCTGCGGGTTGCCGCACCCTTGACCTTCACCCGCCTCTATCTCAGCGACCTGTTCGTCCATTTTGCCGTCGAGCATCCAGGCGTCCTGCTCACCCTCGACTGTGACGACCGTCGCATCGATATCCGTGGCGGCGGCTATGATCTGGCGATCCGCATCGGGAGGCTCTCGGATTCAGCTTTGATCGCGCGCAAGATTTGCGCAGCGACCATGGTGCTGGTGGCGAGCCCGGATTACGTCGCGCGCAGCGGGGCGCCCCAAACGATCGAAGATCTAAGCCAGCACAAGGTTCTTGCCTACGGCAATGCGGCGATGCCCCATCAATGGCGCTTCGATGGTGAAGCGGGCCCCGTGCGCAGTATCACTGTCGAACCGCGGCTCACAGTTAACAGCACCGATGTGATGCTGGATGCCACTCGCGCTGGCCTTGGTGTGTCCCGCCTGCCGCTGTTTTGTGTCGCCGAGGCGCTGGCCCGGGGTGAACTGGTGCGCCTCTTGCCAGGAAGCAGCCTTGAAAGCGGACCGATCAGTGCTGTCTGGCTGCCCGATCGGCCACCTTCCAGGCGCCTGCGCACCCTGATCGAAATCCTTGCCGAAGCCATTCCGCAGCGGCTGCGCCAGGCTGGCGCCCTGCCTTCTTGATTGAACTGCGGCTCAATAATTGTCTTCTGCCGTGCGCAAGGCCGGGATCGTATAGGGCGTTGCTGCGGCGTTGGCGGGCGCGGCCTGCGACTTGGAGGTGGCGACCTTTGTCGTGCTGTGCGCGGATGAGGTGCTGTGAGGTGGCTCGCGGCTGACCAGGGGAGACGGGAGCTTTTCCACCACCATCGCAGCCTTGCCGCGTGGGAGTGCAGGCGCTGCTGCGGGCGTCGGGCCAGCAGCCGGCGTGGACTTGCGCGCCGAGGGCGGAGCCACTTTCGTCGCGCTGTCGACAGCCTTGGTCGTGCTCGTGGCGAGGCGTGTCAACTGAGCCAGGTTCTGGGCAATGCGCGGATCTCTGCCGCCGTGCGCGAGCGCAGCCTCGAATAGCGTCTTGGCTTGATCCTTATGGCCCTGCAGCATCTGATTAAGCCCGTAATTGTTGAGGACGCTGGGCTGATCAGGGCTAATCGCCAAAGCAGCGCGATAGGATTGGGCTGCCGCTTTGGTAGCATGGAGCTGGTCCTGGGCAACGCCACGTGCAGAGAGAAATGACCAATTATGCGGCTGTAGCTCGATCGCACGGTCGAGGAACGCGAGTGCCTCCTTGGCACGGCCGAGCTCCACGAGGTCCTTGCCATATTCGCCCACAACATCTGGATTATCAGGCGATAGCAGCATCAGCTGTGCCAATGCTCGCAGCGCCCCTTTATAGTCGCCATTCATGCGTAGTTGGCGCGCGCGACTGATTTCCCCCGAAAGGTTTTGAGGGTATGCGCCTGTCCCGTCTTTCGTTGGGACTTCGCGCGGCACCACAGAAGCCGTGACAGCATGAGATGTCGCGGGGCTGCCTGCGCAGCCACTTACCGCCAGGGCGGCTGCGCCAAGTACGACGAAGCGAAGCTGATGCCGACGCATTGAGGGACCAGGGACACGATGTACCGTCCTCCACAATGCCAATGATGCCTCAATAAAAACTTAAGTGCGTCGTGAAAACTCCTCCGATCGAAACCGCGCACGGCAGGCACAGCCTGTTGGTCAGACTGTTTCCATCACAAGCCTTCGGCACGGCTCACCACGCCGTTCCTCATCACCCGGGGTAGCGAGCGCTCGGTGCCCCCCACGGCGAGCAGGCGGTTGACCGCAGACTGACGCCAATCAGGCGCCAAGTTCCTTGCGGGCCGATTCTATCCAGTCCTGCATGGCCGGCAGTGCCATGATGCGTTCGCTATATTGGGCCAGACGCGGCGGTAGGCTGACACCATAGGTGACAAAGCGGCTGACCACTGGCGCATACAGGCAATCCGCGATCGAGAACCGTCCAAACAGGAAGCCGCCATCCTTGTCGTGGCGAACCAGCGCCTCTTCCCAGGCCGCGGTGACGCGGGCGATGTCTTGCCTGACCTCGTCACTGAGCTCCGGCGTTGGCAAGCGGCTGGCAATCTGCATCGGCAGGGTTTTACGCAAGGCGGCAAAACCGGCATGCATTTCGCAGGCATAGGCGCGGGCGCGGGCGCGAACGAGCGGTGCATCCGGCCACAAACCAGCCTCTTTGTGCCGCTCGGCCAGGGTTTCGCAGATGGCCAGACTGTCAAACACGGTCACGACTTCGCCGCCCTCCTCGATCTTGAGCGCAGGGACTTTGCCGGAGGGCGAGTGGCGCAGGATGTCACTGTGGGTTTGGGCGCGGTTGAGAGCGATGACGACTTCCTGGAAGGCGGCACCAGTTGCCCGCATTGCCAGATAGGGGCGCAGGCTCCAGCTCGAGAGCTGCTTGCTGCCCACAACAAGAGTGTAGCGAAAGGTCATGGTACGCTTTCATTTGCGGTCGACGACGGTGCTACTTAAGGTCGGGCGCCGCCAAACGCAAAGGGTCTCCATGCACAGCTGCCTTGTCAAAAGCGCAAAATCCGCGATCCCACTCTATGCGGTCCGCCCAGCGACGCGCGAGGCGACGCTGCGTGCTCTGGGTCGTCACGTCGAGCAATGGGCGCAGAGCGCTGACTTTCAGGCCAGAGGCGGGGAACTACTGCTTCTGCCCGGCGACGACGGACGGGTGGCTGGAATCCTGTTCGGTTTGGGCAGGCATGATGATCCGCTGGCTCTTGCCGCTGCTGCAGAGAAACTTCCGGCGGGAATCTACCGGCTCGCATCTGCGCCATCGGGCACGGATTTGGAGCCCCTCGGCTGGCTGCTCGGTACCTACAGCTATACCCGCTACCGCTCATCGCCGGCGCGCGCGCTACCAAAGCTGGTGCTGCCGGAGGGATGCGATGGGGAAAATATCAGCCGCATCGCCGCTGGACTGTTCTGGGGCCGTGATCTGGTAGCAACCCCGGCCAATGACATGGGGCCTCAAGACCTTGCAGCCGCGGCCCGCAGCCTGGCAAAGCGCCATCGCGCCAAATGCCGTATCATTGCGGGGGCGGCCCTTGCCGAGGGCTATCCGATGATTGAGGCGGTGGGCGGAGGATCGGCGCGTCCGCCCTGTCTCATCGACCTCACCTGGGGAAATCGAGGCGCACCCAAACTTACCCTGGTCGGCAAGGGGGTTTGCTTTGACAGTGGCGGCCTTGATCTCAAATCCGCCGCCGGCATGCTGACCATGAAGAAGGACATGGGCGGAGCTGCGGCAGTGCTCGCCCTTGGGCACATGATCATGGGTGCGAGACTCGACGTGCGCTTGCGCATTCTCGTTCCCGCGGTCGAAAATGCCGTTTCCGGCACTGCCTATCGGCCCGGGGACGTTTTGCGGAGCCGCAAGGGGCTGACCGTCGAAATTGGCAATACCGATGCTGAAGGCCGACTGGTGCTGGCGGACGCCCTCAGTTTGGCCGATGAAGAGGAGCCTGATCTGCTCATCGATATTGCGACGCTGACCGGTGCGGCACGCGCGGCGACGGGTATGGAATTGCCGCCCTTCTTTACCGATGACGAAGCTTTGGCCAAGGCGCTTGAGCAATATGGGCATGACGTGGCCGACCCTTTGTGGCGTCTGCCACTGTGGCGCGGCTATGAGAATACACTCGACAGTTCCATTGCTGACCTCAACAACGCACCGGCCTACGCACTGGCGGGCGCGGTTACCGCTGCGTTGTTCCTCAACCGCTTCGTGACGAAAACCTCACGCTGGATGCATCTGGACATCCCGGCCTGGAATGACCGGCCGCGACCTGGGCGAAAGGTGGGTCCCGATCTTAACGGAGTGCGCGCTCTCTTTGCCTTGCTTTCAGCCCGCTATGCGCGCACGCGGGTCCGTCGCCCTTCGGCAGATCGAGGATGATCGCCTATGCTAAGTAGCCAAGCCCACATACTTGCCGATATTGCCTGGGAAGCCGGAACCGTGATTCTTGGTCACTATGGCGGGACTTTTGAGACGCGCCGTAAGCAGGATAGCTCGCCGGTCACCGTCGCTGATGAAGAGGCAGAAATCCTGATTCTGTCGCGATTGCGCGCGCACTGGCCTGAAATTCCCGTTATTGCCGAAGAGGAAGTTGCCCGTGGCCACCGCGTCATGGCCGGCAGACACTTCTTTCTGGTCGATCCACTCGACGGCACGAAGGAGTTCATCAACCGCAATGGTGAATTCACGGTCAATATCGCGGAGATCAGTAATCAGGAGCCGGTACGCGGCGTCGTTTATGCGCCGGCGCAAGGACAGATGTGGATTGGTGACGGTACAAACGGTGGGGTAAGTTTGAGAGTAAATCCGGAGCTCAAACCGGATTTGTCATCGGCCATTCCGATCAGAGCGCGACGCGCGCCTTCAGATGGCATGATTGCGGTCGCCAGTCGCTCCCATCGCGACAGCAAAACTGACGAATATCTCGCCCATTACCGGATCAAGGACTTTATTGCTGCTGGATCAAGCCTCAAGTTCTGTCTCGTTGCAGCAGGCACAGCTGACATCTATCCGCGTCATGGCAGGACAATGGAGTGGGACACTGCGGCGGGTCATGCTGTGCTGGCCGCCGCTGGCGGTACGGTGACACTGCTTGACGGTAGCCCGTTGCTCTATGGCAAGCCCAATTACGAAAATCCCTATTTTGTGGCCCGCGGTTCTAGTTGAGAGGTGGTGAGGGGGCGGACTGGTCATGCAGACCAGGCGGGATCCCCTGGCTGATGCGCCACGACATATGCTGTCCCTCCTTGGGTGCGGCGCGGCGGCTGGATCCGGTGCATGGCAGCCGCCGAGAGCGTGGCTCAACGGTCGTAGTTATGTCGGCTCGAATAAAACAGGAGCGCCATCAGGCCACCACCCACGGCCAGCGTGACGACAACGCCGAGGCCCATGAACAGCCAGCCGAGCGGGCTCATGGCTACGCCGCTCAGTGACGTCCAGGTGCGCAGGGCAATCCAGGCCGCCCAGACCAGAAATCCAAACAGCACGATGATGGCAAACCACCCGGCTCGGCCCAAAGGGACACGCTTTCGCGGAGACGGGAGTTTGGTCATCGCAAAGCTGACCGGCGCGACCGCGAGGGCGGGATCGCGCATCTGTCAGTTATGCTTGACGATTCGGATAAAGCTGCGAATGGCATCGGCATTGCGGCCTCCATCATTGCGTCCGACGCGACTTTCCGAGCGTATGTCGACTTTGGCGCCGGCGCCCGAGGGACGCACCCTGATTACAATATCGTCGACGAGGCCAAATAGGAAGCTGGTATCGGTTGCCTCGATGCGGCCTTCTTCCGGGCTTTGGGCGACGATATCCCATCCGATCTGCTGCGCTGCCTTGAGCGCGCGTGCATACAATTGGGCCGGGCTCATGAGCAAACGCAGTGTATAGATGTCCGTATAATATTTGCGCTGCCACTGCGCCACGGTTCGGGTCTTGCCATGCCAGGTGACTGGCGAATTGCCATCATATCGGGCGCTGTTGGGCGAACCCTTGCGCAATGCCAGGAGCGCGCGAAAATGCGGGGGGTTGGCGATGTCCGTCGTAATGTCATGGATCGGCGGTGAGTTCTGGATGCTGTAGTAATCATAGATCGGCAGCGCCAGCACCAGTGCTGCGCCAAACACCCCGATCAGACCATAAGCGGTTGCGCCATCACCCTTGCCGAACCAGGCCAGCAGTCCCCAAACGAGGCCGATGGCGAGGGCGGCGATGGCGACATAGACACACCAAGGCAGCAGCACGTCGAGCCCGATGTGGTAAGTCCAAAAGCCCAGACGGGTGCCAAAGCCCGCTGTTAGTCCCAGTAGCGCCGACAGTACGAAACCCGTGAAGGCCAGTTTGCCCAGTGTCGGTACGATGCGCATGGCTGCTCTCCCAACCTCAGGCAACGCCCGGCAGGCGATAATCGGCGAAGGCTTTGCGCAGTTCCAGCTTCTGGATCTTACCCGTGGCGGTATGGGCGATGCTGTCAACGAAAACGACGTCGTCGGGCATCCACCATTTGGCTATCTTGCCGGAAAGATGATTCAGAATGTCTTCGCGCGTTGCCACCTTGCCCGGCTTCAGAACCGCGATGAGCAGCGGGCGTTCGTCCCATTTGGGATGATGAACGCCGATCACCGCAGCTTCGGCGACCGCAGGATGGCTCACCGCAAGATTTTCGATTTCAATGGAGGAAATCCATTCTCCGCCTGACTTGATAACGTCCTTAGCACGATCCGTAATCGTCATGTAGCCATCTTCATCAAGCGTGGCCACGTCGCCGGTATCAAACCAGCCCCCCTCATCAAAGGCACTGGCTCCCTCGCCACGAAAATACCCTTTGGCAATTGCAGGACCACGCACCTTGAGCCGGCCGAAGGTCTTGCCGTCGTGGGGCTGCTCCTGTCCGCCATCGCCCACAAGCTTGAGCTCGACGCCGAACAAAGGCCGTCCCTGTTTGACTTTGTAGTCCAGCTGGCGGGGGTAAGGCAGTTCCTCAAGACCGGGTTTGAGCGTACCTAAGGTGCCTAAAGGGCTCATCTCGGTCATGCCCCAGGCATGAATGACTTCTACTCCGTATTTGGTCTCGAAGGTTTCGATCATCGACCTCGGAGCGGCGGAGCCGCCGATCACAACCCGCTTCAGATGCGGTAATTTCTTTCCCGTGGCTTCGAGAAACTGCAGCAGGCCCAGCCAGACTGTGGGGACTGCTGCCGTCATCGTGACCCGCTCGGTCTCCAGCAGCTCACAGATCGAATTGCCGTCCAGTTTGGCTCCTGGCATGATGAGGTTGGCGCCCACCATTGGTGCCAGGAAGGCCAGGCCCCAGGCATTGGCATGAAACATAGGGACGATCGGCAATACGGTATCGCGACCCGTGACACCAAGCGCATCGCCGCCGCCTGCCATCAGACTGAGCAGCACATTGGAGCGGTGGCTGTAAAGAACACCTTTGGGATTACCGGTCGTTCCCGACGTGTAGCACAAGCCACAGGCCGCCCGCTCGTCGAGCTCACGCCAGGCAAAATCGCCGTCGCCCGCGGCTATGAAGTCTTCGTAGGCGACGAGGTTGGGGACCGAGATCTGCGGCAGGTGGGCACGATCGGTCAGTGCTATGAAGAGCTTGATCTTGGGCAATTGGGGTGCGATCTGCTCGATCACGGCTGTGAAACTGGTATCAAAAAACAGCAGACGATCTTCGGCGTGGTTGGCAATCCAGGCAATCTGCTCCGGAAACAGGCGTGGATTAATGGTGTGGTAAACTGCGCCCATACCGGCAATGCCGTACCAGGTTTCCAGATGTCGCGCGGTGTTCCAGGCCAAGGTGGCAACGCGCTCACCTTCCTTGATGCCGAGCCGATCCAGCGCTTGGGCTACTTTGCGGGCGCGCAGGGCGAGTTCGCCATAGGTCGTACGCACCATTGGCCCCTCCACCGAGCGGGTCACGATTTCCCGCTGGGCATGGTAGAGCGCAGCATGATCAATGATTTTGTGGACCAGCAACGGCCAGTCCTGCATGAGACCGAACATCCAAATATCCCCGATAATGGTCGCATCATAACCGGCCCGGCGACGGGAGCAATCCGGCTTTGCCTTTTGATTCCTTTATCTGAGGCATGACCGCGCCCAGAGACCTCCGCCACAACCTCCGGAGGGACGGGTGGGTGGGGCAGGGCTCCGGTAGACTGGCGGGACAAAGCTCACTTGGTCGCAGTCACGCCGGTCGGGCTCCTTTGCCAGGGGGAGGTGCCCTTTCAGGGGAGGCGGGCGCGGCTTGCGCCTGGGGTAGGTCAAGGCCCGCAAAATGGACCGTTGCGCCGGCACGACTTCCTGCTCATGCTTTTGCCGCCATCATCCAGAGGCGGTACCAGGGCTGCGATGAGCTGCGAACCCACCAACTCGGCTGCGCGCCGGCATATCGCAGCCGTCACGCTCGGTAATGCTCTCGAATTCTACGATTTTCTTACTTATTCGTTTTTTGCCATTCAGATTGGGCACTGTTTCTTTCCGAGCGTGAGTGGGTACGGCAGTCTGATGGCGTCGCTTGCCACCTTCGGCGCAGGTTTTGCAACACGCCCACTTGGTGCTCTGGTCATCGGTCAATATGCCGACAAGGTCGGCCGCAAACCGGCGATGCTTCTCAGCTTCGTACTGATTGGGCTGTCGATCTTCGCCATGGCTGTCATTCCCCCCTACCGCAGTATAGGCTTGGCCGCACCGGTACTTTTCGTTGCGTCGCGCATGCTGCAGGGCTTTTCCCTGGGCGGCGAAATTGGTTCCAATACCGCATTTCTGGTTGAAGCCTCCCCGCCGACGACGCGCGGCTTCATCGTCTCATTTCAGGGCGCAAGTCAGATGGCGGCGATCCTCGCCGGCAGCGTGGTCGGTGCGTTCCTTTCCGAGGTGCTGTCTGCTGGCGCGTTGACTGCCTATGGCTGGCGCATCGCTTTTGCGCTCGGTGGTCTCGTCGTGCCGCTGGGGTGGTGGCTGCGGCGCAGCCTGCCTGAGACCTTGCATCTGCCGAACCCTGTCGCTGTGTCAGAAAGCAAGCGTACGAACCTCGCCCGGGACCACTGGCGCGTAATGGTTTTGGGTCTCGTCATTCTTGGCATGGGCACCATCGGCAGCTATGTGCAGATGTATATCGTCACCTTTGCCCAGCACACCTTGGGTCTACCCGCGCGCGCCGGATTTCTTGCGTCTTGCGCCAACGCGGTTGCGGCCATACCGGCCTTGTTGCTGGGTGGCTGGTTGTCGGATCGCTTTGGCCGCTGGCCGGTTAATGTTCTGGCCAATGCGCTCTTACTGCTCCTGGTAGTGCCGCTTTTTGCCTGGACCGTGGAGCGTGGTTCCGCCGCTGTTCTCATTGCCAGCATGACGCTGCTTGGCTTTGTTTCCAATCTGACATTTGGCGTGGTTTGTGCAGCATTGGGCGAGGGTCTTCCACAGACAATTCGTTCCCGCGCCTTTGGTACTGTCTATTCGCTGGCAATAGCGGTCTGTGGCGGCTCAACGGAATTCATAGTGACATGGTTGATTCATTACACCGGTAGTGCGATGGCGCCGGCATGGTATGTTGCCGGCGCCACAGCGGTGGCACAGGTTGCACTCATGATGCTGCCGGAGACTGCACCCTTGCGAGTTATGCATTCCACCGCAAGAATAGAGCCCGAGGCGGCGGCCGCAGAACACACCTAGGTTCACTGCAACGTCATGGATGGTCTTCAGATGTCACTTACAAACGCTCAAACGCGCGATGTGGAAGCACTGCTTCATCCCTATACCAATCTCGTCCGACATCGCAGTGTTGGGCCTGTCATCTTCGAGCGTGCCCTGGGGGTCCATATCTATGATGACAAGGGCAAAGATTACATTGAAGCGATGGCTGGCCTGTGGTGCACAGCTCTGGGCTGGGGTGATGGCGAACTCGTCGAGGCGGCGAGTGAACAAATGCGCAAGCTTGCTTTTGGCCACCTTTTTGCCGGACGCAGCCATGAGCCGGCCATCGCGTTAGCGGAAAAGCTCAAGGAGATTGCACCCTTCAAGGTTTCCAAGGTGTTTTTCGCCAACTCCGGATCAGAGGCCAATGACACGCAGATCAAGCTTTACTGGTATGCCAATAACGCGCTGGGTCGCCCCAATAGGAAAACCATCATCAGTCGCGAAAAGGCTTATCACGGAGTGACGTTGGCCTCCGCATCACTGACAATGCTACCAGCCAATCATCGTAGTTTTGACCTTCCCTTTGACTTTGTGCGGTATGCCGAATGCCCGCATTATTATAGATCCGCCAGTGTGGACGAAGACGAAGTCGCCTTTAGCGAGCGCATGGCAGCCAATCTGGCTGAGTTGATTGAGCGAGATGGGCCAGAGCACATCGCAGCGATGATCGCCGAACCGCTACAGGGTGCTGGCGGAGTGATATTGCCGCCGCGTGGATATTGGGAGCGCATCGGCAAGGTTCTCGAGCGCTATGGGATACCGCTCATTGTTGATGAGGTCATCACCGGATTCGGTCGAACCGGGAAATGGTTTGGCAGCGAAACCTATGCGATGAAACCGGCCAGCATGACGGTTGCCAAGGCATTGTCCTCCGCCTATTTGCCGATTTCGGCTGTACTGCTTGGTGATGAGCTTGCTGCCGCGGTTGAGGCCGAAAGTGGCCGGATCGGCACCTTCGGCCATGGCTTCACGTATGGTGGACATCCAGTGGCCTGCGCTGTCGCACTGAAGACGATTGAACTGTATCAGACGCGCGACATCATCGGGCATGCCGCACGCATATCCCCGCACTTCCAGGACCGGCTCCACGCGCTCTGCGCGCATCCCTTGGTGGGAGAGGTGCAGGGTGTTGGTCTAATTGGTGGTCTTGAGCTAGTAGCCGACAAGCAAAGCCGGATGAGCTTCAGCAGTGCGCGCCAGGTAGCCGTGACGGCGGCCGGTTTTGCGCAGGAGGAGGGCGTAATCGTTCGCCCATTGATGGGAGACAGGCTTGCGATCTGTCCGCCACTTGTGATTGTTGAAGCGGAAATCGACGAGCTCTTTGCACGCCTCCGCCGTGGTCTTGATCGCACATTTGAGTGGGTCCGCAAGGAGGGTTTGTTAGGCACTTGAGGTGCTTGCCTGGAACACATTCGCGGTACGATGCGTTAAAAATGTGAAGTCGGGGCGCCTGGATGCCCGTCTGGCGCAAATGGCCCCCTGTGCCAAGGTGAGATGAAACCCTATGTCTACCCCTGCAGATGCGCGGACTGCGACCGTTCTTGCTGAAATCGCGAAGGAGCGTGCCGCTATTGCGCACAAGACCGAGCGCCTGCGTGCGTTACGTCTGGCGAAGGAAAGCGAAGAGCGCAGCCGTGCAGCGACTTCGGGCAGTGGAACGGCGCGGCGCAAGCGCAGAGCGGCTGTAAAAATGGTGCGCGTGAATGTGTCGGGATAGTCGCGATCAACGGGTATCGTGCAGTTGAAGCCGGTTTGTGGGCCATCGGTAATCGAAATTATCCAATATCATCAACATGTTTTGGCGTGGTGACCGGACCAGGCTATGGCGCATGGGGATGCGGGCTGGTTGCGCACCCCGGCGCTGAGGGTGGCAGGCTGCTGGCCTCTGGAGCAGCTTTGCCTTCCGCAAAAAGCGGTAGCAGAGGCGGAACCAGCCATGCTCTAATTGGTTACCGGTTAGGCGGGACGATTAAAGCCTGCCGGGACCCTTGCTGCGAGCCTTGCCTCGCGAATTTGCACAAACGCACTTTAGGAGAAGTTTCGCTATGGCCGACCCGTTCACGTTGCCACCACTGCCCTATGATCAGAAGGCACTTGAGCCTGTGATTTCGTCGAACACGCTCGGCTTTCATTATGGAAAGCATCATCAGGCCTACGTCACGAACCTCAACAAGCTGGTTCAGGGAAGCGAATTTGAGAGCATGGGGCTCGAGGATGTCATCCGCAAAAGCCATGGCAAGAATGCTGGTATCTTCAACAACGCCGCTCAGATTTGGAACCACACATTCTACTGGCACAGCTTGAAGGCCGGCGGCAGCCAGCCCGGTGGCAAGCTCAAAGAGGCGATTGAGGCCTTCGGTGGGCTGGAGAAGCTGAAGGCTGATTTTGCCGAGGCCGCCAAGACCCAGTTCGGCTCGGGATGGGCCTGGATCGCTGCCCGCGGGGGTAAGCTCGAGGTCCTGAAAACCGCTAATGCCGAAACGCCGCTGGTCGGTGGCGCCACCGCCTTGTTGACCATCGATGTCTGGGAGCACGCCTACTACCTCGACTATCAGAACCGGCGCCCGGACTATGTGAGCGCCGTCATCGACAAGCTGCTCAATTGGGACTTCGCCGCTGAAAATTTGGCCAAGGCCAAGTAAGAAGACCGTCAGCGCAATTTTCGGAAAGGGGCGCGATGTTTTGCGCCCCTTTCATTTTGTCCTTGCTTTACGTTCACGTCAACGGAATAGGGTTGGTGAGGGAGTGAAGAAAGGCCGCGCCACGGCAAAGACCCTGGGCGGAAAAGGACATGAGCCGCACTTATACTATCCGTGAACTCACCCGCGAATTTTCCGTCACCGCACGTACCTTGCGGTTCTACGAGCAGGAGGGGCTCCTGTCGCCGAGTCGCCGGGGGCAGGCGCGAATCTACTCAGGCCGGGATCGTGCCCGCCTGACGCTGATCCTGCGAGGACGCCGCGTTGGCTTCTCCCTGGCAGAAATGCGCGAAATTCTCGATCTTTACACACCGGGTGATGGCGGCATGGCCCAGCTTGCGCATTCCCGTGACAAGTTTGTGCAGCGCATTGACGCTCTTGAGCGCCAACGCCGCGACATTGATGAAAGCATCGCTGAGCTCAGACTCGGACTGGAAGCGATCGATCACCGCCTGGCCGAACATCAAGATACGACTCGCCCTTCGCCTCGAGCGATTGGCTTTGGGATGATTCCGGCCGACTAGAGTCGTAGCCATCACTAGATCTGTTTCCTGCGCGTCTGATCCGAGGCCGCGCCATCACCTAATTTTCCGAGCAGGAGAAGCAAATGACGGAATGCTACATCTATGACGCAGTCCGCACGCCGCGTGGGCGGGGCAAGAAGGACGGCGCGTTACACGAAGTGACAGCGCTGGAACTCGCGACCCAGGCGTTGCAAGCCATCCGTGACCGCAATCAGCTGGACACCCAGTGGGTCGACGACGTGGTCCTGGGCTGCGTGGATCCTGTGGGAGAACAGGGATCCGATATTGCCCGCATTGCCGTGCTGAACGCGGATTACTCTGAAAGCGTTGCCGGAGTGCAGATCAACCGCTTCTGTGCAAGTGGCCTTGAGGCGACCAACATGGCAGCTGCCCAGGTCATGAGCGGTCAGTCAGAAATGACAATTGGTGGCGGCGTTGAATCGATGAGCCGCGTCGGCATGGGCGCCAGTGGTGGGGCATGGTCGACAGATCCCTCCATTGCCATCAAGAGCTATTTTACCCCCCAGGGCATTGGCGCAGATCTGATCGCCACACTCGATGGCTTTTCTCGTGACGATGTCGATGCCTACGCCGTCGAGAGTCAAAGGCGCGCCGCCAACGCCTGGGAAAAGGGATATTTCAAGAATTCGGTCATTCCGGTCAAAGACATCATCGGGCAGACAATTCTGGACCGTGACGAACACCTGCGCCCTGATGCCACCATGCAGTCGCTTGCATCGCTTAGTCCGGCATTTGCGCAATTGGGCGCGTTTGCCGGGTTCGATGCAGTGGCCCAGCAACGCTACCCCCAGGTTGAGGCTCTCAATCACGTTCACCACGCCGGCAACTCTTCTGGTATTGTTGATGGCGCGGCAGCTGTGCTCCTGGGTAGCAAGGAGGCGGGAAAGGCGAACGGCCTTAAGCCGCGCGCGCGGGTTCGGGCCTTTGGATCAATCGGCTCCGAACCCTGCATCATGCTGACGGGGCCTGCACTCGTTACTGAAAAGGTCCTGAAGCGGGCCGGTATGACCACTGCCGACATCGATCTTTTTGAGCTCAATGAGGCATTTGCCAGTGTCGTGTTGCGCTTCATGCGCGTGCTCAATATTGATCACGACAAGGTCAACGTGAATGGCGGCGCCATCGCCATGGGCCATCCTCTCGGTGCCACTGGTGCGATGATCCTCGGGACCGTTCTCGACGAACTCGAGCGGCGCAATCTGAGTACCGCACTGGTGACACTCTGTGTCGGCGCCGGCATGGGCACGGCAACCATCATCGAGCGGATTTGATACCGATTCCAACGGATCATGCCGACGGGAAGGGCCAAAGACTGGTCGAGACCAATGTCGGCAAACCACAACGAAGGCTGTTCTTATGAGCTTCACCAATTTCAAGATCGAGCGTGACAGCGACGGCATTCTCACCGTGGTGTGGGATGTGCCAGGGCGCACCATGAATGTGCTGACCAATTCGGCCATCGGCGAACTTGCACAGATCGCCCAGACTGCAGCGACGGATCCCGAGGTCACCGGGATCATCATCACTAGCGGTAAGCGCAACGGCTTTTGTGCCGGCGCCGCGCTGGATGAAATGCAGGATAATGCCGCAGCCGGTTCAGCGACCTCGTCGGATGCCGAAGCTGCCAAGCGACGCTTCGATGGAGTTATGGTCTTCCATAAGGCGCTGCGCCAACTTGAAACCTGCGGCAAGCCGGTCCTGGCTGCAATCAATGGCCTTGCGCTGGGTGGCGGGCTTGAGGTGGCTTTGGCCTGCCATTACCGCTTTGTTGCAGATGATCCCCGTATTGCTCTTGGTCTGCCGGAAGCCAAAGTCGGTCTCTTGCCCGGTGGCGGTGGTACACAGCGCGTACCGCGCCTGATTGGTGCCATGCAGGCGCTGCCGATGCTGCTGCAGGGCTCGAGCATTGATCCGCAAAAGGCTCTTGCGATGAAGCTCGTGCACAAGATCGTGCCTGCAGCACAACTGCTGACAGAAGCCAAGGCCTTCCTTCGTACCAAACCAGAGGCGGTGCAGCCCTGGGACAAAAAGGATTATAAGGTTCCTCATGGTGGGCCCTATTCACCCGGTGGCGGCCAGGCGTTTACGATGGGCAGCTCGATGTTGCGCAAGGAGAGCTACGGCAACTATCCAGCACAACGCTACATTCTGTCTTGCGTCTATGAGGGCCTCATTGTGCCGATTGATGCAGGCCTGCGTATCGAGGCCAGGTATTTCACCAAGCTTTTGATGCAGCCGGAAAGCCGCAATATGATCAGATCCTTGTTCCTGTCGATGCAGGAACTGGGAAAAGGCGCGCGTCGTCCTCAGGCTGAACCCAAAAGCGAAGTCAAGACAGTTGGCGTGATCGGTGCCGGGGTGATGGGCTTCGGCATCGCCTACGTGTCGGCACTCGCCGGTATCGAGGTCATCCTCATCGACTCCACCCAGGAGCGCGCAGCTGCCGGAAAGGAAAACTGCGCCCGTATTCTCGACAAGGCGATCTCACGTGGCAAAGCTACGCCGGAAAAGAAGGCTGAAGTGCTGGGCCGGATTCAGGCGACCGCCGATTATGCCGGACTTGCTCATGCTGATCTCGTCATCGAAGCGGTGTTCGAGGATCGTGCCGTCAAGGCAGAGGTGACGAAGAAGGCGGAGGCAGTGCTTCCATCTTCGTGCATCTATGGGACAAATACCTCGACTCTTCCCATCAGCGGGCTTGCCGAAGCCAGCCAGAGACCGGAAAACGTGATCGGCATTCATTTCTTCTCGCCAGTGGACCGGATGGGATTGGTTGAAATCATCCTCGGGAAGAAGACCAGTACGCGCGCGCTGGCTGTTGCCATCGACTATGTTCAAAAAATCAAAAAAACACCAATCGTCGTCAACGATGCGCGTGGCTTCTACACGTCTCGCTGCTTTGGCACCTATACGCGCGAAGGTCTTGCGATGGTGGCAGAGGGCATACACCCAGCCATGGTTGAAAATGTCGGGCGCATGGCGGGTATGCCGATGGGGACGCTCGAAGTGCTCGACTCCGTTGGTCTTGATACGCCGCTCAAAGTGGTGCGGCAGACACGCAAGGACCTTGGAACCAATACGCCTGATGCCATGGAAGAGTTCCTGGCAGATATGGTGGAGACCAAGCACCGGCTGGGCCGCAAGAACGCCAAGGGATTTTATGACTACTCTGACGACGGCAAGCGGCTGCGGATCTGGCCGGAAATGATTTCTAGCCGAGCCTGGAAAGCCGATGCCGACGTCGATGAAATGAAGCAGCGCTTTCTGACCATTCAGGCACTCGAGGCGGCGCGCTGCTTTGAAGAAAAGGTGATCACCGATCCGCGTGATGCTGACGTGGGCGCCATTCTCGGATGGGGCTTTGCGCCGTTTACCGGGGGCCCGATTTCCTACATCGACACACTCGGGACCAAGGCATTTGTCGAACGCTGTCGCAATTTCGAAAAGAAATTTGGTGAGCGCTTTAAACCCTGCGCGCTTCTTCTTGAGATGGCCCAGACCAATCAGAGCTTCTATTCCCGTTTCGCGCCGCAAAAGCAGGCGGCGTGAGCTGGGTGTGCAGCCACAAGCCTCAAGCGGGGGTCGGCTTGCCGGCCCCCGAACTTTATCCGGCACCACCCGACAATGCCGCCAGGATGGCTGGCTGCCCAATCTGGTCGGCACATCGGCCGTCAGCTTGCTTCGGGAAAATTCTGGTTTAGAGTTTGATCACAAGCAAAAGTGAGGAAACGACAATGAATTATGGTCCCTATCAGGAGGTAGTGGTCGCTGTCCGTGATCGCATCCTCACTCTTACCCTCAACCGTCCGGAAAAGCTCAACGCATTTACCGCGACGATGATGCGTGAAATGATCGATGTTTTTACGCGCGTGAATGAGGATGATGAAGTGCGGGCGGTGGTAGTAACCGGCGCAGGGCGGGGCTTTTGTGCCGGCGCGGATCTTTCTCAGGGGGCCGACACGTTTAATGCAACCAGGCGCGATGACCGACCGGAACGCAATGCCGGGCCGGCAGACTCAGTTGACTTCTCGGACGAGCGGGTGCGCGACGGCGGTGGACGCGTCACGCTAGCCATTTTCGATTGTCTGAAGCCGGTCATCGCTGCCGTCAACGGCCCGGCAGTTGGCATTGGTGCAACGATGCAGCTGGCCATGGACATCCGCATTGCAAGCGAGCAAGCCCGCTTTGGCTTTGTGTTCTCCCGCCGCGGTATCGTTCCCGAAGCGTGCTCAAGCTGGTTTTTGCCGCGGATCGTTGGTATCGGGCAAGCATTGGACTGGTGCATGTCGGGTCGGGTGTTCCCGGCGGCCGAGGCCCTCGCCGGCGGTCTTGTCAAGGAAGTCGTGCCGCCAGAACAGCTGCTCGCCCGTGCCTATGAGATCGCAGGGGAGATCCGTGACAACACCTCTGCCGTCTCGGTAGCGCTGATCCGTCAGATGATGTGGCGCCTGTCGGCACTGGATCATCCCATGGAAGCTCACAAGATAGACAGTCGAGGCATTTATGCCCGTGGCGCGTCGGCAGATGTCCGCGAGGGTGTCGTGAGTTTTCTCGAAAAGCGACCCGCCAATTTTCCTGACAAGGTCTCGCGCGACATGCCGCGATATTATCCGTGGTGGCAGGAACGAAAGTATTCCTGACCTGGCGCAGCCGGGAACGGGCAAATGCCTGCAGACCCTAAGCGGACCAAGGTGCTGGCTTTGTGCCGGAAATGTTGATGGACTGGGAATTGGCAGCGTGACGTGCACCCATTATGGGGTGCGCGCCATGCGGCTTTGTGCGGGAGAGCTGAAGGCTAATGACCAGGCCCAGGTTGGCTCAAAATCGAGGGCTGGCCGGTGCCCTGGCCAGTCGGTGTCCGTCGGCAGCTCAGATAGCCAGAGTTCCATCCGGCGCGATAGGAGGGCACCGTCTGATAGGCGGAGTTGTTTCGCACTGGCGTATCTTTGTAGGTCGCCGTTCCCGCACCGGTTGCCGCCGCGCAGCCATCTTCATAGCCTGCCCTATAGGGTTGGCTGTGCTGTGCGGCCGGATCGTCAAGTCCCGCACAGCCTGCGAGTGTGAGCGCACACAATAAGGGAAGGAAAAGTCTCATCATCAGTCCTCATATCACGCCTGCGTGCGGCGGGCCATGAGGGTTCAAGGTGTCGGCGAGTGCGGGACCCCGGCAGCAGACCACCGTGAGCTTGCCGGAGCGGGCCTAAAAATAGCGCCAGTTGAGATAAAGCTGAGAGAGGGCGATCGCGGCCAGCATCATTGGCAGTGCCGTTGCGGCAAACCGCATAAAGGAAAAATGCACGCCGCTCTTCTCGGCCAGACCGGCGACAGTGAGATTGGCACTCGCCCCGATCAATGTGCCATTGCCACCCAGGCAGGCACCAAGAGACAGTGCCCACCACATCGGCGTTAGGTCATGTACCCCGTGAAGCGCGCCTTCCAGGTGCTGGATGAGGGGGATCATGGTGGTCACGAACGGAATGTTGTCGACAATAGCTGAGAGGATGGCGCTACCCCAAAGAATGGCCGTGGCTGTCCTGAAAGGATCACCGTGGGTGGTCTGAATGAGAGCGTGCGCCAGCCAGTTGAGCACGCCGGCGTGTTCAATGCCCCCAACGATCACGAACAACCCGACGAAAAAGAATAGTGTATTCCACTCGACCTGGGCGAAGGCCTGTGCCACCAGATCTGCGTGTTTGCGATGATGATGTGGAATGGTTTCCAGCAACATCAATACACCGGCCCCCGTTAGAGCAACGGTGGCGACTTCCAGATGAAGCCGCCGAGCCAGAACAAGGCCGGCGATGACACCAGTAATAACCGTAAGCGAGCAGGCGAGCAGCCAGCGGTCCTCTATCATCGCCGATGGTCTCAGTCCCATCAGGCGCTCTCGCCGTTGCGGCGAGGCGCTCAGATGAATGCCCCAGATGACGTGATTGACGATGAGTTGCAGCGCAAGGAGTGCTACGGCCAGCGGCCCAAGATTGACCAGAAAGGCATTGAATGAAAGGTGCGCAGCGGTTCCGATCAGGATGTTGGGCGGATCGCCAATGAGAGTTGCGGTCCCGCCAATATTGCTCGCGAATATCTCTGTGACCAGAAAGGGGTAGACCGCCAGTTCCAACTCCTCCGCAATCACGAACGTCACTGGTACGACCAGCAAAACCGTCGTGACATTGTCAAGCAGTGCAGAAAACACCGCGGTCAAAAGTGAAAGTACCACCATCAGGCCGGCCGGCGACCCGCGTACGAGTTTGGCTGCGAGGATGGCCACATACGCGAAGAGCCCGCTTTTGCGGGCTACACCCACGATCATCATCATTCCTGCAAGGAGGCCAAGCGCATTGAAGTTGACGGCTGTAACGGCCTGGCTCTGGGTCAGGACGCCCGCGATAACCATGATGCAGGCGCCCAGAAGAGCGATCAACGCGCGGTTGATGCGATCACTGATGATCACCACATAGGTGACGATGAGAATGCCGGCTGCTGTCCAGAACAGCGCCGTGCCCTCCGCCATGATGCCCCCTGATCAGGTTTTGTCCGGCTGGGAGCTTATGACACGGATTGCCGCGGACGGGGAGAGCAGGCCCTGCAGTTTGCCATCGGCCGCCACCACAGGCAAAATGCTGTGGCCCCGGCAAAAAAGCTGCAATGCCTCGATAACAGGGGTGTCCGGACGGACAAAGGCCGCCTGCCGATTGCACCACTCCTTGACCTGATGCGCAGCGATGGCCTGGAATCTGGCGCGTAGCTCGCTGAGGTCATCGGAAATGAAACGCAGATTGGCTTTCATGTCGCCGGCGACAGCGACCCGTGGCACTATGCGTGCCAGCAGCTCGTCGAGCCCGAATACGCCAATATAGTCTCCCTCTGTGGTGACCACTGGCAGGCTTTGCACCGGCGCCCCTGTCAGAAGCTCAGCGGCCTCACCGAGCGTGCTGTCCGCACGGAGCGGCGCCGGACTGGCATGGATGAGCGCACCACAGTTCATGAAGTCCTCTTTCGGCAAGCGCGGGCAGTGGTGCTCTAGCCCGGGCAGGAGGTCCCTTCAAGTCCGCGCCCCAAGGGGCCAGTGGAAATCTCGCGGTGTGCGTGGCAGGGCGGCCTGCCGGGGCTCGACGCACCGGATGCCAGCCAGCAACACCTGGGGTTGCCAGCTTGCCTTTATCCCGGGGGAAGACGGAGCGCTACAACAAAGCCCTTGCCAGGCTCCGAAGACAATGTCAGCTGACCGCCATGCTGTTCGGCTATGGCCTTAACCAGCGTCAGCCCTAGCCCGGCGCCACCATGATGTTCGCTGCCAGCGATGGAAACCTGGGTGAAGGGTTGAGTGAGTGACGGCAGTTTTTCCGGTGCGACGCCCGGACCACTATCTTCGATCTGCAGACACACCAGGCTGTCTTCACGCCAGGCCGTCAGCCGGATGTAACCGCCGTTGTGGGTGAAGGAAACCGCGTTGTTCAGGGTCTGCCCCAGTGCGTTCAAAAGCGCACTCTGATCTGCTGCGATGCACAAGTCTTCGGGGCACTCAACCCGAATGTCGAGTGCTTTGGCTTGCACAGCGTCCCACACGCTTTCACAGGCCCGGTCAAAGACCGCACGGACGCGGAGTGTTTCGGGCTGAAGTAAGAAATTCCCGGACGCGATTTTGGTGAGATCCAGAATCTGGTTGAGCATCGTCAGCAAATTGTGTCCGGCACCATGAATGAGGTCGGCATATTCGGAGACCTGGGTCGAACTAAACCGTCCAGCGCTGGCGCGCAAAAGATCGGAAAAGCCAATGATCGCGTTTAGCGGGGTTTTCAGCTCGTGGCTCATCGTACGCAGGAATGCCTGTTTGGCCTGGGTGGCGCTGCGCTCGGCATCGTCGAGGCGGCGTGCAAGGGCCGCCAGATACTCGTTCTGGCGTTCCAGCGTACGGTGCGCCTGTTCGAGCACCTGCCCTTGTTCGGCAAGAGCTGCCTCGGTCCGCGTCCGGTCGGTGATATCCGTAAAGACACTCGCCCGTCCCCCGTCCGGCATCGCGCGCTCACGAAGCAAGAACGCCTGACCATTTTTGAGGCGCATGGTTATGGCACCGGCAGGCGCATGATGGGTGTGCATCCGCCGGGCCATGAAACCGGCTCTGCTTTCATCAAGGGCAATGAGATCGCGGTCCAGCGTTGCGGTGAGCAGCTCCTCGTAACCTACGCCTTGCAGGGTTCGTTCGCCGACGTGGCCGTGGATCACCGCAAAGCCGGTGTTGCACATGACCAGCCGATCGCGACTGTCCCAAAAGGCAAACGCGTCAGTCGACATTTCAACGGCGTTCGTCAGACGACCGTAATTCTCCCGTGCACCTGTGACATCGGCCCAAAGGGCAATGGCGCCGTTCGGGGTGCGGCGGAGCTTGATTTCGATGATACGTCCATCGTCCAGGAATATGTCGCGCGGCGCGGAGTTGCCCTCGGCAAGCTGCAAGCGTCGTGTCGCGGCGTATGTCTCAAGACCACTGACCCCATCGGGCAGGCGAGTCGCACCGGTCTCTACTTCCAGCCTTACGAGTTCTTCATAACTGCGACCGATGAGTTGGTCGTGCCCTGGAAATTTCCTGAAGAGATAAAAGTAGTGCCGGTTCGCATAAGTAAGCCGTTCACTGCTGTCATAAAGGGTGATCCCAATACGCAGACAGTCCAGAGCCTGGGGCAGAAAGGCTGCCCCAGCAGGAGGCCCGTCCAAGGCGGCGAGCGGGTATGCGGACTGCACCTGGTTCAAGGTCTTGCCATCCCTATTGGCGTGCACAGTGCCACAAACTATTTGCGCAAACCTTGCCGAAGCTTGCCTGAGGGTAGGCTTTTGGCGGAAAGGCTTAACAAATGGTGATGAAGAAGTTTGGAAATTGCCAATCCCGGGCGGGGGGATTCAAGATTCGTTAATGATCTTGAGGAAAGTATTACCAGGGGCTGACGCGCGCCGCGCCCGCCCGCTGAAGCGATCAAGGCAGGCTGTTACTCTTGGCCCAAAAGAGCACCCCGGCTCATCCAGACGAAGCCCCGGCGCGTTGTCGCTTTGTCATGCTTCAATCGATCAAAGCGTGCCTGGGATTGCTCTTGGCGGCCTCCTACCTGATATTTGTCGGTCCTCCCGACCTGCCCGTCTGGATCGTGTTTGGTGCTCTGGTGCTGCCGGGATGGTTTGCCCTGCTAGCCTATTCGGGTGTGCCACTTTCATTTTTGGAAAGTGCCAGCCTGGCAGGTTTTGCCGGGCTTATCGGGTATCTGGCGGCGTTGACCGGTGGGGTAAGCTCACCGCTCATTATCTGGCTGGTGCTAGTCCCGGCAGAAGCAGCTCTCGCCGGCGACAGGCCAACTGTCATGCGCGCGGGCTTGTCTGCCGCGCTCGCGCTTGTCGTTGTGGTGGCCGCTGAGGCCCTCGGCGTCCTGCCGGCATCTCGCCTGCATGTAGCGGCGCATTTGCCGGCTTGGCTCCTCTATGCAGTGCCGGCATTCGTTGCCATCGTCCAGGCGGCCTTTATTGCGGCAGCGGCCCAGGACCGCCAGCGTGAGGCTGACCTCGCAGCGGCCGAAGGCGCCGCGATGTATCGGTTTTTGGCTGACAATGCGATGGATCTCATCACCCGACACGCGGCAGATGGCCGTATCTGCTTCGCCAGCCCGGCAGCACGGAATCTTTTGGGTCGCGCGCCCGAAGCGCTGGTCGGCGAGGCGCCCACCGCGCTTGTTCATCCCGAGGATCTGAAGAGTCTACAGGCCGCCTTTGTTGAAGCCAGCTATTTTGGTCGAGCCGCGACGGCCGAGGTGCGCCAAAGACGTGCGGATGGCTCCTATCTGTGGACAGAAATACGCTGCCGGCCGGCGCCGCGGGCGGACGGTGAAGGTGTCGATATTGTCGCTGTCACACGTGATATTTCCGATCGCAAGGCCCATGAGCGTGACCTCATTGATGCGCGCGATCTGGCCGAGCAGGCCAACCGGGCCAAGTCGGCCTTCCTCGCCAATATGAGCCATGAGTTGCGCACGCCGCTGAACGCGATCATCGGCTTCTCTGAAGTCATGACCCAGGAAATTTTCGGTCCGATCGGCGTGGTCCGCTACAGCGAATATGTTCGCCTGATCCATGAATCCGGTAATCACCTCCTGGAGCTCATCAACGGTGTGCTCGACATGTCCAAGATCGAGGCTGGCAAGTTTGAACTCGCCGAGGAGGAATTTGCCCTGGATGACGTCGCCAGCCAGGCGCTTGCCTACGTCAAGATCCAAGCTGATCGCAAAGGTGTGGCATTGCGTATGGAGGTACCCGTGGCTTGCCAGCGGGTTTATGCGGATCGCCGTGCTGTGAAGCAGATGCTGGTCAATCTGTTGAGCAATGGTGTCAAGTTCACACCGCGCGGCGGTTGCGTATCGCTCTATGCCAATCCCGTTTCGTCCGGGATCGAACTTGTGGTGGTCGACACTGGAATTGGCATTGATGCCGCAGATCTGGCGCGCTTGGGTCGTCCCTTCGAGCAGGCCGAAGGCACCCATGTGCGCACGCAGGAAGGCACGGGGCTGGGACTTGCGCTGGTCAAGGCTCTGGCAGCCATGCATGGCGGGCAGACCGTGATTGAATCCGAACTCGGAGTGGGAACGACGGTACGGCTAATTTTGCCGCATGCCGATCCTGCGCCTGAAGGGGTCCAGCGGCTGCCCACCCGGCGCATGCGCCGGGGAGCGGCAGCCTGACGTCGTCTCGTCGCCGGTAGCGCCATGCAGGCACTTTGGATTAGGTTGTGTCCATGAACCGGCTCCATGTGTGCGATGAAGCGGCGCGTCTTGGGCTGCATGGCCTTAATCGTCAGCTGCTTGATTATTGGCTTGCCCTTGCAGGTGATGGTTGCGTGCCGTCGCATTTGGCATTTGATCCCGTGCATGCCGGAGAAGCACTGCGTGGCTGCGCACTCTTTGAGGTCATCATTGGCGAGAAGGTGACGTGTCGCCTGGCAGGAACGGTTTTCCAGCTGGCGTTTGGTACCAATCTCGCAGGCGAAGACTGGCTCGGCAGAACCCTCACTGCGCACCGACGTCAGCGGCTTATCAGGTTCAGTGCCGTTGCCCAGGGTGCGATCGGGGTCGCCAGACGAATGATTCCCGGACGCGATCAAACGCGACCGCAAGTCATAGAGGAGATACTTTTGCCCTTTGTACCCACTGATGGCGCAACCCCGGTTCTGGTGCATTCGAGCTGGCGGCCACAGGGGGAGGAATGGCTTGGCGTTGACGGTGCGGTCGGGCTCGCGCTGGCACGGGAGTTTCACCTGATCGAACTTGAAGCGCCATGCAACCGCGCCTGAAGCCCGGAATTTATGTACGGGCGCTCATCCGCAGGGCGGAAGTCGCTGGGGCGGCGGGATATGTGCTGCACAAGGGCTCTGAAGATGCCGGGGCAGTCATCATCAAGCTCTCGCCCTTGGATGGGACAACCACGCTACTGGTTCAGGCACGGGCTGGTGCGGAAGGTGGGCTTGTCTGGATGCGCCCGCTTGGCGGATCTTGCGACGAGAAGACTGCGGCCGCCTTTGTCGAGAAGCAGCGGCGGTTCGATCCGGACCTGTGGGTCGTCGAGATCGAGGACCGCCAGGGCCGAAGTTTTGTTGACGAAGCCATACTCTGACGGTCCGACTGCCTATAGGCCGCGTTGCAGTCTCGCTGCAGTCCGCCGTCCCACATGATCGGCAAACCTGCCGCTGTCGCGTATCACCTCCAGGCTCCAGTTGACGAGGTGTTGACTGTCACCAAGACTGTAAGCCAACGCCAGAACTATAGTGATACCGATCAAAAGCCCGCCAAAGGCGGCAGAGCGCTCGCCCATGTGATGCTTCTCCTTTTGCGCAAGGTCACGTGCGCCCCTCAAGCCTAGTGTCAATGTGTTAGCCAATTGCGCCAATCTGGCCTGCAGCATGATTCAAATTTGATTTGGATGTGACGCAAGACGGGAAGGTGCCAGCGGCAGGCCCACGGGGTAGAGCCCAAGGTCCTGCGCCACTTGTGGCGGGCCAAGGAGGGTTCAGGGACCGGTTCACCTGACCGGATGCGCGGCAGTTGCTCTTCCGGCTTCTGCCTGCTAGAGGCACGCGCCTATGAGCCAGCCCCCAGAGACCATTGCGACGCAGGCCGCGCGGCGGCGTACCTTCGCCATCATCTCGCACCCTGACGCGGGCAAGACCACCTTGACCGAGCATCTACTTTTGCTTGGTGGCGCGATCCACACGGCCGGCCAGGTCAAGGCACGCGGTGAAGCCAGACGGGCGCGTTCGGACTGGATGAAGATCGAACAAGAGCGCGGGATCTCGGTTACCAGTGCAGTGATGACGTTCGAATATGGTGGGGCGATATTTAATCTGCTCGACACTCCCGGCCA
The DNA here is from genome assembly GCA_049964915.1 of Rhizomicrobium sp. Classification (GTDB taxonomy): domain Bacteria; phylum Pseudomonadota; class Alphaproteobacteria; order Micropepsales; family Micropepsaceae; genus Rhizomicrobium. The sequence continues at coordinate 21,607 of JBMFWV010000009.1, read as the reverse complement.
CGAGGATTTTTCGGAAGATACCTATCGTACGCTGACTGCAGCCGATTCCGCCGTGATGGTGATCGATGCGGCAAAGGGCATCGAGGCCCAGACCCGCAAGTTGTTTGAAGTCTGTCGCCTCCGCAACATTCCCATAATCACCTTCGTCAATAAGATGGACAGGGAGGCGCGCGATACGATCGAACTGCTCGATGAAATCGCCGATCAGCTGCAACTTGATTGCGCGGCAATGAACTGGCCGGTGGGCATGGGACTCAACTTCCGTGGCATCTATGATATTGCAAGCGGAGAATTTGTTCCGTTTTCCAGCCGTGGCGATGAGCTGCCCCGTATTGGCCACAATGCGATCTCGTCGATGCTGACGGCAGAAGAGATCACACGCCTCAATGAGGACGTCGAGCTGGTGCGCGGTGCCTCTGCCGAGTTTGATCTGGAGATCTATCTTGAGGGTCATCAGACCCCAGTCTTTTTCGGATCGGCATTGAAGAACTTTGGTGTGCGCGAACTGATCATGGCGCTCGCGCGCTATGCCCCGTCACCAAGACCTCAGGCCACCAGCGCCGGCGAGATCGAACCTGGTCGGGATGAAGTGTCTGGCTTCGTTTTCAAGGTCCAGGCGAACATGGATCCCAATCACCGCGACCGTGTAGCGTTCCTGCGCCTTGTCTCTGGCCGCTTTCGTCGTGGCATGAAACTGCGTCAGTCGGGGAGTGGAAAGCAGATTGGCGTCCATAACCCGATCCTGTTTTTTGCCAAGGAACGGGAAACCGTAGATGAGGCCTTTCCGGGCGACATCATTGGTATTCCCAATCATGGTGTACTGCGGGTTGGCGATACCCTGTCGGAGAGCGGCAAGATTCTTTTTACCGGCATCCCAAATTTCGCTCCGGAAATTCTACGGCGGGTGAGACTTTCCGATCCCATGAAGCAGAAACACCTGACCCGCGCACTTGAAAGCCTGGCTGAAGAAGGCGTCACCCAGGTCTTTAAACCGATGCTTGGTGCACAGTGGGTGGTCGGTGTCGTAGGTGCTCTGCAGCTGGATGTGCTGCGCTCACGTCTGCGTGCGGAGTATGGGCTGGATGCCGAGCTCGAACCCTCTCCTTATGACACAGCACGCTGGATTACGGGTCCTGAGGAGGATCTGGAGAAGATCCTGTCAGCCTATCGGAATCAGATCGCGCAGGATCGTGACGGCGCGCTGGTCTTTCTCGCCAAAAGCGCCTGGGAAGTGGGCTATGTCGCCGACAAATATAAGCGGATCGCATTTGCGCGGACGCGCGAACGCCATGAGATCCAGGCCTAGGCTGGCAGCTTAAAGGCTTGAACAGGCCTGCTTTCAGGGACTGATGAGGCGGCAGTTGCGCGCGTCGGCGGGCCACTCACCAACTGCAGGATCTGGGCTGACTTAGTTGCCGACAATGGCCCAGCGATCCGGGAAAAAGCCATTGAAGCTTGTTCGCACAGCGACCGAATAGGCACCAATGTTGTCAAACACGATGAAGTCGCCGGCCTTGATCGTCTGCGGCAGAGTGATCGGACGCGGCAGCACATCCAAGGTGTCGCAGGTGGGGCCGTACACGCGAAACGCCGTGCCTTGCGTGTCGCGCTCCCGCACCCGTCCCGCAGTATCGATGCTGAAGACACGCACAGGATAATCTGCGCTCCACCCAGGCAGGGTCAATTCGTCAAAGGAGCCGTAGGTTCCATCGTTTATGTATATCGTTTCACCTTTGCGCAAGATGACCTGAGTGATGAGAGATACACCTTCGGCCGTCAGTGCACGGCCTGGTTCACACAGCACCGGGATGGGCTGTGGCAGGGTATCGAGCGCTTCGCGGATGGTATCGAAGTACCAGTGATAGGGCGGCACATCATTGTTGCTGTAGGGACCCGGAAAGCCGCCGCCGATATCAAGGGCCTCGATCCTAATCCCTGCCAGGGTTGCGGTACGACGGGCCATTTCGATGGCCTGGGCATAGGAAAACGGCGACAGGCATTGTGAGCCGACATGGAAGGTGAGGGCGGGTCTTGCCCCGGCGTCGACAACGCGGCGGAGCAGACGTGCGGACTCCTGCGGCGGTGTCCCGAATTTACTCGAAAGCTCCAGCACCGCCCCGCCCAGAGGAGTGGCGATACGGACGAAAATGCGCAGGCGTTTGGGATCTCCGGTTTCAGACAGAAGCTTGTCGAGCTCAAAATCGCAGTCGACGACATAATCCGTTACGCCAAAGCGATGAAAGGCCTCTCTTGCCGCACCGGGCAGGCGCACAGGGGCCATAAAATGACAATGGGCGTCGGGAAAGCGCGCTTTGATCAGCTCGACCTCACGTAGTGAGGCCGTATCGAAGTGGCGGATTCCTGCGGCCCAGACCAGGTCAAGAACCTGGGGGGCGGGGTTGGCCTTCACCGCATAGAGTGCGTCGCCAGGAAAACTGTCCAGGAAGCGCCGGGCCGCAATGCGGAACTTTTCCGGGTACAGCACATAGACTGGTTCAACCGGGGTCTGGGCAATGATATCCCTGATCGAGGCGAAGGCCAGGATCGGCTCGCCATGCACGGGCTGCACAGTCATGCACGCCCCTCCTGAAGGGGAAATGTCCCGGCCCCACATAGGGGCGACAGGCCCGGGGGTCAAGACGCAAGTCCCCTGCCTCTTGTCATCTTGCGGTCATGACTGCGACCTTGGTCCGCTTGGAGAGCGGCGGTATTAGATCCTATACTTGCCAGGAGTTGCGTGGCCAGCGAGAGGTTCCGCTTATGAATGTCAAAAAACGCCGTCGCCTGGCTTTCGCGGTGGCGCTTCTGGTCGCTGCCGGTGGTGGCACGTGGCTGGTTCTAAATGCCCTCGGTCCCAACGTGCTGTATTTTTACAGTCCGAGCGAAATCCAGAAGGAGCATGTGCGACCTGGCGTGGACTTTCGTATCGGCGGGCTTGTCGCCCGCGGCAGCGTCATCCACGGCAAGGGTGCAGCGGTCACGTTCCAGGTTACCGACGGCAAGGCGACGGTTCCGGTAAACTTTGACGGCGTGCTTCCGGATCTGTTCCGTCAGGGGCAGGGCATCGTTGCCATTGGCAAGCTCAATGACAGCGGTACCTTCATTGCAAGCCAGGTCCTGGCCAAACACGATGCGCGTTATATGCCGCCAGACGTGGAAGCTGCGCTGAAGAAGACCGGGCGCTGGCGCGCATATGCCGATCCCAACGGTATGATCAAGGCAAAGGCTGGCTTATGACAGGTGAACTCGGACAACTGGCGCTGACGCTCAGCATGGCGCTGGCACTGGTGCAGTCAATCTCTGGTCTTGTTGGGGCGCGTCCCAATGCCGTGCGCGCTCGCGCGATGGCCTCGGGAGCGGCGCTGGGATTCTTTGTTTTTATCGCGCTTGCTTTCGGCTGCCTGACTTACGCGGCCGTTACCAATGATTTTTCTCTCTTGAACATCGCGCAGAACTCGGCGGTGAATAAGCCGTTGCTCTACAAAATTACCGGTGTTTGGGGCGATCACGAAGGTTCCATGCTGCTGTGGCTGCTGGTCCTCGGCATTTTTACTGCGGCCATGACCGTGCTGCAGCGTGGGGGGGAGCGGCTGACCAGTGCCGCTCTTGGCGTTCAGGGACTACTCGCTCTGGCGTTCGCCGTCTTCACCCTTTTCACCTCCAATCCCTTCCTTCGCCTTGATCCGCCGCCGTTTCAGGGCAACGGTCTCAACCCCCTCCTGCAGGATCCCGGCCTCGCCCTGCATCCGCCCATGCTGTACATCGGCTATGTAGGCCTGTCGGCCACGTTCTCCTATGCGGCTGCAGCACTGATTACCAAGCTCGCGGACGCGGCTTGGGCAAGGGCGGCGCGGCCGTTCATGCTGGCCGCGTGGATTGCACTGACCCTGGGCATCACGTTGGGAAGCTGGTGGGCTTATTATGAACTGGGATGGGGTGGTTTCTGGTTTTGGGATCCGGTGGAAAATGCGGCCCTGATGCCGTGGCTCCTGGCTACTGCACTGCTGCATTCGGCGCTTGCGACCGAGCGCACCGGGGCTTTCAAGACCTGGACTTTGCTGCTGGCGATTGGAGGGTTTTCGCTCAGCCTGATCGGCACCTTCCTGGTACGTTCGGGAATCCTGTCCTCGGTTCATTCATTTGCCACCGATCCGGAACGCGGTTCCTACATTCTCATGATGCTGGTGTTGGCGATCGGTGGGGCATTGGCTCTCTTTGCCTGGCGTGCGCCGCAAATGGAGGGTGGTGCGGAATTTGAAGCGGCAAGCCGGGACACCACGCTGCTCATAAACAATGTCTTCCTGGTCGCGGCCACTGCGACGGTATTCATCGGGACGCTCTATCCCCTGGCATTGCAAGCCTACAATGGCGCCAAGATCAGCGTAGGGCCACCCTATTACGCCATTACCTTTGCGCCCATCTTCGTGGCCATGATGGCATTGCTGCCATTTGGTCCGCGTCTGGGCTGGCGCCGGGGCAATTTGCGTGAAGCTGTGCGCACCCTCATGCCAGCGATGGCGATGGCCGGTGTTGCCTTTGTCGTAGTGCTGGTGATGGTGGCGCCGCGCTCGGTGGCGGCAGCGGGAGCCTTCGCGCTCGCCGTTTGGGTCATGTGCTCAAGTGTGCTGGATCTTGTGAAGGCCCGTCCTATCCGCGCGCTGCCATTGTCGCGGTGGGCATCTATTCTGGCACATTTTGGACTTGGCGTGACGCTGATCGGGATCACGGGGACCACGGTATGGCGGGTGAGCGCCCTTGAGGTGCTTGGTCCGGGCCAGTCGATGAAGGTCGGCGGATATACCTTGACGCTCAAACGTGTCGAGCGGATCAGGGGAGACAATTTCGTGGCAGAGCGGGCGATCGTGGATGTTAGCAGAGGTGGGCGCCACATCGCGACGATGGGACCGGAACAGCGCAATTTCCCGCTTCAGAGGGTGGCAACCTCCGACACCGCCATCAGAACCACGGGATTATCGGACCTTTATCTGGCTCTTGGTGATCCGCGCAGCGGTGGGCGCTGGACTTTGCGTGCCTATGAAAATCCTCTGGCGCCGTGGATCTGGTTCGGTGGCGGTTTCATGGCATTGGGCGGGCTTGCGAGCCTGGCCACACGGCTGCGGAGGCGTGCGACAATTGCGATGACAGAAGCCCAGGGAGTGCCGGCGGAATGAGGCGATGGATCGCAGCGCTGGCCCTTGCCCTGCTTCCGGTGCTGGCCGGTCCGGCGCTGGCCAATCCCCATTTGCCGCCGCAGATCGAGGACCGCAATGGACCAGACCACCTGGCCAATCCTGTGCTCGAGGCCCGCGCGGTTGCCCTGCAAAAGCAGTTCCGCTGCGTCGTGTGCCAGGGTGAGAGCCTCAATGAATCCAATGCGCCTCTGGCTGCAGATTTGCGCCGGCTGATTCGCAAGCGAATTCTGGAAGGGCAATCGAACCGCCAGATCACGGCGTATCTCGTATCCCGCTACGGCGACTTCATTCTCATGAAGCCGCCGCTGATGCCTCAAACCTACGCTCTGTGGTTTGGCCCGGCCTTCATACTTCTGGTCGCTGCGGGTGTCGCCGGGGCTGTGGTCCTCAAGGCCCGCAGACGGGTACAGCGCGCCGCACAATAAGTGCCGCTGTCGGGAATGTGATTGGATCCTGCTGGCATTCGATTGTAATGTATACGTAATCTAACATACATAATCAGTTAAGTTCATCGCGATATGGACAGGCTGGGACGTGATTGCAGCCTGCGGGCCAGATCAACTCCCGCAGGAGAGGTTGATGATCGATCGTCGGGACGTGGCCCAGCGCACGGCGCGGGAATGTGCAAAGGGCATGCTGGCGCAGCGGGCTACAGCATCTTTAGGGAATGGCTATCGCCTGGCCCCCTTTCTTGCGGGAATGCTCTTTCTCTGTGTGGCGACCGGGCTCACAGCCTTCGCTCCAAACGCATGGGCTGACGTCAAACGGGTCCGCACGGGTAGTGACGCTCATTCCACGAGCGTTCAACAACTCGCCGACAACCTATCCAGACGGACCCTGCCCCACTTTTGGGACGGCGGCGCGCCCTTCAGTTTCGCGGATCTCGTCGAGCGCGTTGCGCCAAGCGTCGTGACGGTCACCGTCGACGAAAAGGTCAAATCCGAGCCTCAATTTTCCGCGCAGAGCCTGCCTGCCCCCTTGCGCAAGTTCTTCCGCAACATGCCGCATCCGCAGCACCCTATCGCGATGGGTTCTGGCTTCATCATCGACTCGTCAGGTGACATCGTTACCAACAATCATGTGGTCGCCAACGCCCGCAAGATCACGGTTAAGCTCAAGGATGGCCGCAAATTTGTCGCCAAGTTGCTCGGCACCGATCCGGCGACTGACATTGCGCTGCTCAAGATCAATGCGAGCAAGCCCCTGCCTGCTGTGCAGTTTGCCAATGATCGCAATGTGCGGGTGGGTGATTGGGTGATCGCGGTGGGCGATCCCTTCGGCCTCTCTAACACCGTCACTGCGGGAATCGTTTCAAGCCTCGGGCGCACGATTGGCAGCGGTGAATACACCGATTACATCCAGATCGATGCGCCGATCAATCGCGGAAACTCGGGAGGACCGGCCTTTGACATCGAGGGCAGGGTCATCGGCATGAATACGATGATCTACTCCCCCAGTGGAGGCAGCGTCGGCATCGGCTTTGCAATTCCCTCCTCTACCATTCATGCCATCGTGGCGCAGCTAAAGGCGCATGGCAAAGTCTCACGTGGCTGGCTTGGCGTCGAGATCCAGGACTTCACGCCCGAAATGGCCGCCAGTATTGGCAAGCCAAATCTCACCGGAGCGATTGTTGCCAGGGTGCTGCCGCACAGCCCAGCAGAGCAGGCCGGATTTCGCCAGGGCGACGTGGTGCTGGCACTCAATGGCACGTCGCTACGTGACAGCCGTGATTTAACGCAGCAGATAGCGGACATTTCGGCCGGACAGCTTGCCCATTTCACCATTCTGCGGGGCGAGCGTGTCCAACGTCTCACGGCGCGCATTGCCTTACGCCAGCCCCAGGTTCTGGCGCGCTACACGAAGCCGGATACCACGATAAAGCCGACCCTGACAGCGATGGGGCTTGGCCTTTCCGAGGTCACGCCGCTACTGCGGCGCCACTTTAATCTCGATGCCAGAGCCGATGGCGTTGTCATCACCAAGGTCAATCCCAATGGCGATGCGGCGGACAAGGGTGTCCAGCCTGGAGACGTCATCGTCTCCATCGGTGAACACAAGGTACGCACGCCCGCGCAGGTGCAGCAGGCGGTCACACTCGCCAGAGAGCTCGGGCGCAAAAGCGTCCTGGCTTTGCTGATGACGCAGGCAGGCGAACGCTTCGTCGCGCTCACCATCAATCAAAAGGGCTGAAGGATGAGCGTGGCGCAAGGGTATGGAATCGATCTGTGAAATCGCTCAATCCCGGCGCTCCCGGGAAAGTCGGAAATGCTAGTTTTCGAAAGAGGATGAGGTGGTCATGCGTATTCTTGTAGTGGAAGACGATTTGGAAGCTCAGCGTTACCTCGTCAATGGCCTAAAGGAAGCGGGCCATGTCGTCGACGACGCGGCGGACGGTGAACTCGGTCTGACCTTGGCCCTTTCGCGGCCCTATGATGTAGCCATCATCGATCGCATGCTGCCCCGCATGGATGGTCTGAAGATGGTGGAAGAGTTGCGTGAACATTCAAATGTCACGCCGATACTGTTCCTGTCTGCACTGTCGGATGTTGATGACCGTGTAAAGGGGTTGAAGGCTGGTGGCGACGATTACCTCACCAAGCCTTATGCCTTTGTTGAGCTACTGGCGCGGCTTGATGCCCTGATGCGCCGCCGTCAACCCGGGGCAGTCAAGACGCTGCTGCAGGTTGGGGATCTTGAACTCGATCTTCTGACCAGGACCGCGCGGCGGGGTGATGTCGATATCGACCTGCAACCGCGCGAGTTTCGTCTCCTTGAATATCTCATGCGCCATGCTGGGCAGGTGGTGACGCGTACCATGTTGCTCGAGAGCGTGTGGGAGTATCATTTTGATCCCCAGACCAATGTCATCGACGTGCACATCTCCCGTCTGCGTGCGAAGATTGATAAGGGGTTTGACGTGCCTCTACTGCACACCGTTCGTGGTGCCGGTTACATGATCCGGGCGCGAGGCTGAGTTGCTGTCGTGGAGGAACGCTCGGGCAGCGCAGGACGGGACTCAGATCATTCTCCCTACGAGGTGCAGACCCGCCCGCTGACATGGCGCATCGGCCTCCTGCGCACGGTCGCCTTCCGTATCGTGCTGCTTTACGTCGCCCTCTTTGCCATCTCCACGACGGCAATCCTCGCATTTACCTACTGGAACACCAGGCGCGCCCTTAATTCGGAAACCGATTCCATCATTGCGGCAGAGCTCTCAGCTCTTGAAGGCCAATATCAGGAGCTGGGGCTTGTTGGACTGATCAACGCGCTCAATGTGCGTTCCGTGCGCGGCGGTCAGATGCTTTATGTTTTGACCGATCATCGGTTCCGGAGAATCGCCGGAAATCTTGATGGTTGGCCGCAGATCGATGTGCGCGAAGGCGATTATCAGAATTTCACCTATGACCGTGATGGACTGACCCGCCATGCCCGGGGCTTTGTCTTCAATCTGACCGGCGGGCTGCACCTGTTGGTAGCTCGGGATATTCACGAGCAGTATGAAAGCGAGCGTCTTTTTACCACGGCATTGCCATGGTCTGTGGGGCTGCTACTGCTACTGGCCCTTGGAGGAGGTGTACTTCTTAGCAGCGACCTGCTGCGACGTCTCGATGTGATCAACTCTACGAGCAAGGTGATCATGGCCGGAGATTTGACGCGGCGAGTCCCGGTGTCACGGGCGCACGATGAATTTGACCTTGTGGCGTCCAATCTGAATTCCATGCTCGATCGCATCGAGCAGCTGATGAAGGGGATGCGTGAGGTAACGGACTCAGTTGCCCATGATCTGCGCTCGCCGCTGAATCGTCTGCGCAACCGCCTCGAGGCTGCAGCAACACGTCTGGATCCAGACACCCATACAGCTGCGCAAATTGATGCAGCGATCGCAGAGACCGATCATCTTATCGCGACCTTCAATGCGCTTCTGCTCATCGCTCAGGCTGAAGCGGGCGTGGTACGCGAGGCCATGACGCTGGTTGATCTGTCCAGCGTGGTGGAGGGCGTCGCCGAACTCTATGCACCGGTGGCAGAGGAGAAGGGAATTGAACTTGCCGTAGAACTGGGTGAGCCCCTGACATTGGAAGCGAACCGAACGCTGATTAGTCAGGCCCTCGCCAATCTGGTCGACAATGCGATCAAATATACTCCGGAGGGTGGCAAGGTTGATGTCCACCTAGAAGACCGTAGCGGCGTGGTCGTACTTTCGGTTGCCGACAACGGTCCGGGCATTCCGGCCTCCGAACATAAGCGGGTTACTGAACGCTTTGTGCGGCTTGAGCAAAGCCGCAACTCGCCCGGTACGGGACTGGGATTGTCCCTGGTGGCTGCCGTCGCTCGCCTGCATGAGGCACGTTTCGTGTTCGCCGATAACCGGCCAGGTCTTAAGGTCAGTCTAGAGTTTACCCGCCGTCCTCGCCGTTAAGGCTGAGACGGGATAATCTTGCCTGCGAGCCTCGCCGCTGCCATCGCGCAAATATGGCTGAGCGTCTATCTCAGACAACGCCTGCGCTGCGAAGCTGGGAAATCTCGTCCTCCGTATAGCCAAGTTCTCCTAGAACCGCATCGCTATGTTCTCCCAGCATTGGCGGGCGTCCGCGCACCTGACCCGGGGTACCATGCAGCCGCACGGGAGTGTCTGCGACCACAGCAGGAGGTAGCCCCGGAAAATCGACCGGTCGGAAGAGTTCGCAGGCTCTGACGTGTGGATCTGCCAGTGCTTCGGCCATGGTGTAGACTGGGCCGGCAGGAACCCTGGCTCCCTCAAAGGCGGCGATGGCCTCGTCGCGGGTTCTGAGGGCACACCAGGAACTAATCCGTTCACTGATTATCTCACTATGTGTACCGCGATCCGCATCGCTCGCAAAGCGCGGATCCGATAGCCATTCAACCGCACCGATCAGCTTGCACACCCTGCGGAACAGGGGGTCACCGTTGACCGCGACGGTGAGCCAGCCATCCTTCGCCCGGTAGATGTCGGATGGTGCGGACGTCTGACTTCGATTGAGGGTCGGGGTCCGGCCACAATGAAGCGCATCTTCTTCGATCAGCATGGTGGAGAAGTAGGTCATCGCAGTACGCAGTAATGCACCCTCGACAAGCTGGCCCTCGCCGGTCTGCTCACGCGCGCGCAAGGCCGCCATCACCCCGAAGGCCATCAAGGAGGCGGTGCCAAAGTCGACATAGGGCGCGGCGGCACGCACCGGTTGATCTGGCCAGCCTGCGTAATATGCGGCACCACTCATGGCTTGGGTTACCCCATCAAACCCGACGCGCCGCGCATAGGGTCCATCCAGTCCGAAGGCGGAGGTGGCAGCGAGGATGGCGCGCGGATTGAGCGTATGCACTGTGGACCAGTCGAGGCCCATGGCGGTCAGGGTTTCGCCGGGAAGATTGGCAACGACAACGTCGGCACTGCGGATCAGGCGGCGCACGACCTCGCGACCACGCTCATGCATGGGATCCAGGGTGAGACTCTTCTTGCCGCGATTCATCTGCAGAAACATGGCGCCCTCTCGCGGGCTACCATCCTCATTGCGGGCGAGCGGTATGAGCGTGCGGTCCTCACGGCCGTCCTTCTTCTCCACTCGGATGACCTCGGCTCCAAAATCCGCGAGCAGGGCCGAACAATAGGGCCCGGCAATGTAGCGCCCGAAGTCGATGACCCGGATGTCTTTCAGCAACGCCTCCATAAGGGGTGCCTCCTTGAAGTTTGGCCGCATTGGCGACTATACGCATTGAACTGGAGAACGATATGCCGCCACGCACCAATCCCCTCAAACTGAATCCTTTGCAGCTGCGCACGCTGACCCTCCTGCAGGCGCTGGCCCGACTTCCTCAGGCCGCACTGGCAGGGCCTGGAGACGGAGAGGTGACCATCCATGTTTTTCCCGATGCCCATGGCGATCACTTTCACCTTGGCGATGCCACGGTTGCCGGGCGGGATGCGACAGGGCTGTTCAATGAGAAAGTTTGGCATGCCCTGGAGCGCAAGGGCATGGCCCGGGCCGAGTGGCCGCGCCAGATTGTCCTGACCCCGGCCGGTCTTGCCTACGACACGGGGCTTGATGAGGCGATCCTGCATCACCACGCCCATTAACCTGAGCTAATCGCGCGGGCCGTGGTAATCATAAATGCCTTGGGCGAGGGCGTAGCAGGCGAGCCGCACGGCCTTGGGAATCTCGACCGGCTCGCCGTCCCGTTCGCCCTTTTCATAGTACTGGACCACCCGTCGCTTCAGTCCCAGGGCATCGGCGGCCTCCTGCTGGGACAGCTTTAAGTCCTTTCGCCAGCGTCTGAAGTCGCTTGGTCGCACGTCCTGCCCCACGATTGGCACCCGCCCGGGCTCTCGGCCCGCCTTCAGGATAGACGAGCACTGCAATTGTGACCATTGCCCACGCTGTTCAACGCCATGTTAACTGAACCTAGGTTAACCAGTATGGGTGGCAGGGCCGCGGCCATGGGGGTTGGCGGGGCCATGGATGACTGCAGTCATGATGGCACCCCAGAAGGTGCAAAATCTCCAACGGCTTCTGTCGACCCTGCCTGTGCCGGTGGCGCGGCGGCTGGCGAAGGCCGTCGAAGTCGACAGGCTCACAGGCGGACAGGCGCTGCCCCACGAGGTAATCCTGCAGGGCCTGCGGCCACATCTGCGTGGCGCCCAGGGCGCGCGGGTTGCCTCGCCTCGCCGGTTGTTCTGCAATCCCTTCGAGGATCTTTTTGTCAGCGGTCAGCGCAAGACAAAGAGACAGGGTGCGATCTCACGCGAAAGCATTGTGCCGGTTTGGAGTTGGCTTGAGCTGACATTGTTGCCTGAGGCGACGGCGGCCTATGTGCGCGACTGCCGGGCCGCGCTCCTGACACATGATGAAGCCGGAGCTCTGACACGTGCGAGCGAGTTCTGGCTGGCGGCAGCTGCCGCTATGTCAACCGCACTTACCGATAATGCTGGTCGGGCACGGGCCAGAGCGCAGCTCGGCGGGGAAGCTATTCTGGCCGATGCCGAGGAGATGGTTCGGTTGCTCTCCATCGGACCGGAAACCATCGAGCTGCAAAAGGTGATCCCTCGCGGCTTGCCGAATCTGAACGAGCCCATTCTGCTCGAACTGCGCGGTCTTTATGAACGCGTTGTCGCTAGGGTGCCGGATGCCGCTCCCTATGTCGCGATCATCACCATGCATCGCCTTGCCCGACCCTGGGAAGCCTTGCGCCTGCCACGCTTTGTCGCGCGCCAACAGGGCGATACCCTGATCTCGGCGACTGACATGGGACTTGTCGGCGAACTCCTGCTGGAAGAGATGGAAGACTATCTGTCGGTCATATGCAGCGCCCGCCATCCGCAATTTGACCCTGACGCACTCAGCACAGCCATTGCCGGCTTTGCCGAACTCTCGATGGGTTTGGTCAAGGAGGTTGAAGTGCGGCGCTATGGCAAATGGGGCCAGCGCCTCATCAAGGCGCGTGCCATGGCAGCCGAATGTCTTGATGCACTGATTGGGCGCAGCAGCCGCGAAATCCTTGGTGCGCTGCCCACTCATCGGGCAAGCTTCAATGGCGGTCCGCGGGTTCCGGACCTCGCCCGGCCGGCACCTGACGAGAAGCGGGAACGCGCCATTCGCTATGCGGATCTGATTGTCGGCTGTCGCCCCTTTGCGGCAGCGGTATCAGTCTCGGCGGCACTTGACGCGGCGGAAGAGGAAACCGTACGCGAGCTGTGCACCTACAATGAGGAATTGCTGCGTGTCTTGCGCGGTGTGAGCCAGGACGAGGGTCCTGGTGCCGAAGACGCACTGGAATTTGCCGCGCAGCTGTCGAGCCGGATCCTGGGTGTCAACGAAGGGGAATATCTGCGGCGTCGCGGGCGAGCAGCTTTGTCGTCGGCTGCGGCCTAATCCCGGTTGCGTGCGTCCGTGAGGAGGCTCTGCGTGGCAAGGGGTGGCGCATTTCTCCGGAGAACTGCATATAGGCCTATGAAGGGCGCTCCCCCAATCTGCGGCTGTTCATCAGCCATTCAGGCAGAGCCCGTTAGAAGGCATCATGCGCCTGTCCACCATCTTCCTTTGTGCCCTGGTGTCGTTACCTGTTGCGACATTGGCCCAGGGTCATGGCCCGGCGCCTGCTTCGGCGCCACGGCTCGACAAGATCCTGCAGGGGTTCCGCCAGGCACATCCGGGTACGTTTTATGACGCGGAGGGTCCCTACCGCGGTCAGGATGGACGCATGCACTACCGGCTCAAATGGATGACGCCGCAAGGCCATATGGTCTGGTATGATACCGACGCCCGCAGTGGGGCGGTCCTTGGGAGGGTCCGGGGCCCGCGCACCATGCCTCCGGGCGACCATCCCGGCCATGACCTGCGGCCACAAGACAGGCATCACCGCTGACCCTACTGGAATGATTCATGCGCATCTTAGTCGTGGAGGATGATCGTGATCTGCAGCGCCTTCTGGTGAAGGCGCTCGCAGATGCCGGCTACGCTGTCGACAGCGCTGCCGATGGCCAGGAGGCGCATTTCCTTGGCGATACCGAACCCTACGACGCGGTTGTGCTCGATCTAGGACTGCCGAAGATGGACGGTGTTACGGTACTCGAAAAATGGCGCAGGGCCGGGCGCACGATGCCGGTCTTGATCCTGACCGCACGTGACCGTTGGAGCGACAAGGTCGCTGGTTTTGATGCTGGCGCGGATGACTATCTGGCCAAGCCCTTCCACACCGAGGAGTTGCTGGCGCGACTTCGGGCGGTGCTGCGCCGGTCGGCCGGGCATGCATCCGCCGAAATCGAAATCGGTAAGCTGCGCGTTGATACCCGCACCAGCCGGGTCAGCTATGATGGCACGGTGATCAAGCTGACAAGCCTGGAATACCGGCTGCTGTCCTATTTGGCGCATCACAAGGGACGGGTCGTCAGCCGCAGCGAACTCATTGAACACCTCTATGATCAGGATTTTGACCGCGATTCGAATACCATCGAGGTCTTTGTTGGCCGGCTGCGCAAAAAACTTGGGTCGGATACCATCCAAACCATACGCGGTCTCGGCTATTGTCTGGACGATCCGGGCGCGCCCCAGCCACAATGAAAAGGCCTATGGATCATTCTTCCGTCAGGACTTGCAGCCGCGGAGAAGGACATGACGGCGCCAGGCCGTAAAGAGCGTGTGCTCGGATCCCTGCGGAACAGCCTTACCGGTCATGTCCTGCCGCGTCTGCAGTTCAATTCACTGGCCTCACGCCTCATTGCAGCTGCGGCAGTGTGGACAATTCTCGGCTTTGTAGTCGGAGGTCTGATCCTATCAGGCGTGTTTCGGGCGGCAGTGCAGGACGAGTTTGATGAACGGCTCGCCGCCGATCTCGGGAGCATGATCGCCGCAGCGGCGCTGACACCAAGCGGTCAGGTCACATTGCAGGGACGCTTCAATGATCCGCGCTTTGAGCGCATCTATTCCGGATCATATTGGGAGATTGTACCAGACATCTCCGGGAGACTTGACCTTCAAAAAGCGCGGATCTCCCGTTCGCTGTTCGATCGCACCATAGAGCCCAGCGAGATGCCTGCCCACCGGCACAAGGCGGATGCGATCCTTTACGGCAACAGCATTGGTCCTTATGGCCGCGCCGTGCGGATCGCCGAGCAGCGTGTAATTTTCCCGGGGGAGACCGCACAGGAGCCGCCACGGGCATTCCTCTTTGTGGTCGCGGGTGATCTGGGGGACCTGGAAGGAGACATAACTCAATTCAATCGCATGATGTTTGAGGCATTTGCGCTTTTGGCCGCAGGCCTCATTGGCGCCGTCTTTATCCAGGTGCGCGTTGGTCTGAAGCCGCTGCGCAGGCTTTCTGTTGCCTTAGCACGCATCCGTGACGGCAAGGCGCGGCGTCTGGAAGGGCGTTTTCCTGCCGAACTGATGCCGCTGGCGGAGGAAATGAATGGCCTCATTGAGCATTCTGCCGAAGTGGTTGGCCGCGCCCGCACCCATGCCTCAAATCTTGCTCATGCCCTGAAGACCCCGCTCTCGGTCCTCACGAGTGAAGCTGCCGCCAATCCCGGCCCGCTTGCCGATGCCATGATGCGCCAGGTCGAGGTCATGCGCCGGCATATCGATCATCATCTGATGCGGGCGCGCGCCGCGGGGGCACAGGCAGTCCTCGGCGTATCTACACCGGTTGGCCCGGTTCTCGACGATCTGAGCCGGGTATTACGGCGCATTCACAGTGATCACGGTATCCAGATTGCAGTCACTTGTCCGGCTGATCTGGGCTTTCGTGGTGAACGCCAGGACCTTGAGGAAATGGCCGGAAATCTCATGGATAATGCCTGCAAATGGGCTCGCAGTGAGGTCAGCGTGCGGGCGGCGATGCTGGGAAGCGGAAAATTCGTCATCGCAATCGGCGATGACGGGCCTGGCCTGACCGAAGAAGAGCGCATGCGGGTTGGCGAACGTGGTGAGCGCCTGGACGAAAGCGTCCCCGGCAGCGGTCTTGGGCTTGCCATAGTGCGTGACATTTCTCGGCTTTACGGCGGCAGCGTTGAACTGGCGACCAGCACCTTGGGCGGTCTTGAGGCGCGGCTCATTCTGCCGGCGATGCGTTAGCCGCCGCTGAGTGCCTGGACAATATGGACTTCATCGTCTGGCCGCAGTGGATGAACGAGTTCGAAGACCTGCGCATCATTGACGAAGATGCGCAGATGCCGACGTATGCGATCCTGCTCATCGATCATGCGAAAGCGAATCCCTGGAAAGCGGCGCTCGAGATCCTCGAGCAGTTCGGCGAGGGTTGTGCCATGCGCGTCAAGCGTGCTCGCGCCCGTGTAGGAGTGAAGCGGGCTGGCCATGCTGATCTTCATTGCACCATCCTGAGGCTTTCTGCTGTTGAGCGGCGCTGTGGGCCATAGGGAACGCGGCGCCCTAGGGCGAGGGCAAAACCATTGCCCAGTGACCATGGCGCTGGCGTCACGTGCCTGACAGGTTGTCCGCTTGCCCGTGTTTGCGCGATGTTCAAGACTGCGACCTCCTTCGAAAGGACCAGGGTTGTGTCTTCAAGGGGGTTCAAGCCATCCTGGCAACTTCGACCGCATAGATTTCTGGCAGGTGACGGGCCAGGTTCTGCCAATGCTCGCCTTCATCACGGCTCATCCAGAGCTCGCCGCCTGTAGTCCCGAAGTAAAGGCCCACAGGATCGGAATCGTCGCTGGTCATCGCCTGTCGCTTCACTGTCCACCAGCCCTGGGCCTCCGGCAGTCCCTCGGACTGTCTCCGCCATGTCCTGCCGGCGTTGGTGGTCATGTAAACTGCGGGCCTTCCTTCCGGGCTGGTACGCGGCCAAACTGAGGTGCCGTCCATGGGAAACACCCAGGCGGTCTTGTCATCATACGGATGCACCACTATCGGAAAGCCGATATCACCGATCTTCTTCGGCATGTTCCTGCCGATACGTTCCCAACACTTTCCTGGCCGGTCGAGACGGTAGATCCCACAGTGATTTTGCTGATAGAGCCGGTCGGGATTGGAGGGGCAGAGCCGTACGCAATGCGGGTCATGGAAGGCTATGTTTGCCACATCGAGGCCGTCGACGACCTCCATGCCCGCGAGCAGCGGCGTCCAGCTGCGGCCGCCATCTGTTGATTCATGCACACCACCGCTCGACATGCCGAAATAAAGATGCCGCGCATCGCGTGGATCAATGTTGATAGAGTGGATTGTTGGTCCGTCGGGGGTCCCCCCCTGGTCGTCACGCCAGATCGCCTGAAAATCCGGATTGTCATTGACAGAGTGGAGAGGCTCCCAGGTGTCGCCATGATCCTCGCTGCGGAACAGCCCCTGCGGTGAGGTACCGGCGTACCAGACACCAGGCTCGCTGACGTGGCCTGCAGTAAGCCAGAACGTGGTTTTGACACTGCGGCCCGCTCCGTTTGGTTGATTGGCGAAGGCTGGCGGCCGCTTGGCTTCCTTCCAGTGCCTGCCCAGATCGGTGGAGCGAAATATAGTGGGCCCGAGATGCCCGGTCGAGGCGGCCGCGAGCATGGTGCCCCCTCCGCGTGGGTCCAGCACGAGGTGATTGATGATATGGCCCAAAAAGTGCGGGCCATCCGTTCGCCACTTGCGCCGCGCCGCGTCGCCCTGAAAGAGCCAGGCGCCTTTGCGCGTCGCCACCAGCAGGAGTGTTTGGCTCTTGCCGCTCGTCCTTATGGTGCTGGGTTTTGTCTTTGGTATTGCGCCGCGCGCCATCTCAGCCTCCTGTCACAGCCGGTTGAAACACTGCATGAAGTGGCGGGTCTTGTGAGCGAATGTCGTGAAGGGGGTTCTTCATGCAATGCTCCACAATGCTTCGCGCAATCTCCGGGGATCGCGGACACCGCGTTCGATTTCTTGAAGCGTGCGTTTCCACACCGGGTACGCCCTGGCCAGGAGGGCGCGTCCCGAATGGGTGATCATCAGCCGCCGTCCACGACGGTCGGTTTCGTCTACATGCACCTCGGCAAGCTTGCGCCGCACGAGCGGCTTCATCATGGCAGTCAACGTGGTGCGGTCCATCGCGAGCAGGCTGGCAACATCACGCATCAGCGGAGGCTGCGGTCGATTCAGCGCCATCAGAAGCGAGAATTGACCGTTCGTCAGATCAAACGGGACGAATGCCGTATCGAACTTGCGTGCCAGAGCCCGCGCGGCACGCTGCGCTGCCAGGCACAGGCAATGCTCCTTCACATGCAGAGTAGTTTCGAAGGGTAACGCGTCGTGACTGGTCATATATTCTCTGTCGCACGAGATTCATGCATTCGACTTTGACTCTGTCGTAATATGTTGATATCAACTTAATTGTCAAGTTGTAGAAGGTGAAGAACGCGTGCGCTACCTCTCACTCTTCCGTCCGGCCAGTGGTCTGAAGGCTCCGAGCGATCCCGCTCAAATGACGCAGATGCAGAGGCTTGCTGAACGCGAAACCAAGGCAGGGCGGCTTCTCATGACCGGTGCATTGCTGCCAGCCTCGCAGGGCAAGCGCGTACGCAGAACCGCTGGCAAGGTTTCGGTCCTCGAGGATGCTGCACTTCCGGCTTTCGCTGAGGGCTGTGGCTTTGCCATTCTTCAGGCTAGGGATGCGGCCGATCAGCAGACACAGATCGAGGACTTTCTTGCCATCGCGGGTGACGGCGAGTGTATCATCTTGCCGCTGATGGACGTGCCTGGCCCGGATTGACTGCAACCACACTCAGACAGGATCCTTTGTAATGCCGGATATCACTCCCTTCCTTTGGTTTGATAATCAGGCTGAAGAAGCCGCCGAGTTCTATGTTTCGCTATTCCCGAACTCAAAAATCATCGAACGTGTGCGTAGAACCGACGTTACCCCGCCCAATGCCAGTGATCTGCTCACTGTGGCCTTTGAACTCGACGGCAAACGCTTTACCGCACTCAATGGCGGGTCACAATTTACCTTCAGCGAAGCCGTCTCCTTTGTGATCCACTGCAAGGACCAGTCGCAGATCGACTTTTACTGGAGCGCGCTGTGTGTGCAGGGAGATGGCCAATGCGGCTGGGCCAAGGATAAATTTGGTCTCAGCTGGCAGATCGTACCCGAAGAACTTCCGATGCTGCTCAAAGGGCCAAGGGCGCGGTATGTTCTGGCCGCGATCATGCCCATGAAAAAACTCGATATTGAAATTCTTCGCCAGGCTGCGCGATGAGCATTATTCGCTTTGAACTTGCACCAACCCTGTCCTCGGCGATCAATCGGACATGTGCGACCTCAATTGCCTGCAGTCACCCTCACGCTGGCTTCATCGTCGCGACTAAGCTTCTGGCAGACCGGACATGCAGCTCTGCACTTACCTGAATTTCAATAGAACCTGCGAAGAGGCGTTTCGCTTTTGCGCCAAAATCTGCGGAGGCGAGGTGCGGTCACTGCTGCGCTGGTCCGATATGCCGGCAGAACCGAGTATCGCGCCATGGCAGACAAGATCATGCATGCCAGCCTGAGGATTGGTGAGCACGAAATTCTGGGTGCTGACAACCGGCTAGAGCACTTTTCTGCGCCAGCAGGCTTTCGCGTCACATTGAATGTCGACAGTGTCGCCGACGCCGAGCGTATCTTCACACAACTTTGCGATGGCGGCACTGTAACGATGGGAATGGGAGAAACCTTCTTTGCCAGAGGCTTTGGTATGGCAACCGACCGCTTCGAAATTCCCTGGATGGTGGTTGCCGCCTAACTCCGATCAAGGTTATTCCACGAAGGTTACGATTTCCTCCAGTGGGGCGCGGTCAGAATGGAGACTGTTGACCGGATGGGCGCTGTCGGCGTAGCCGATCGCCATTCCGGCAAACACCATCTCATGCTCGCCAATCGGCAGTTCGCGGCGTATCACCTGATGAAATGACGACCACGATTCCTGGGGGCATGTGTGCAGGCCATGGACCCGGGCCAGCAGCATGATGTTCTGCAGCAGCATGCCGAGATCCGCCCACTGTCCAACCCCCATCTGGCGATCCATAGTAATGATCAAGCCAACCGGTGCATCAAAAAATTCCCAGTTGCGTGCAAAGAAGGCCAGGCGGGCTGCTTTGTCCTCGCGGGGAATATTCATGGTTGCGTACATCGCCTCTCCGAGAAGAAAGCGGCGGCTGCGATATGGCTCGCTCAGATGTGGCGGGTAGACGGGATATTCCGGAGCATCGCCCATGGGATAGCTTTTGCGATATTCACCAACCGCGGCGACAAGCCGGTCACGGGCGGCGCCGGTCAGCGCGTAGAGGCGCCAGGGTTGCAGATTACCGCCCGACGGAGCTCGCAGTGCCACGCGCAGGATATGTTCGAGCTGCGCGCGCGGGACCGCGTCGGGCAAAAAGGCGCGGATGGATTTGCGGGAATGGATCGCGTCTTCGACGCGGGGAGTGGCTTCATTCATCTTGAGAGTCCGTATTTGCGACCTTCCCTATGAAGGCAGCTGCCAGCTGGAGCGTCAATCCACAGTGTTCTGCTGCAAGGGGCCTGGTCGCCGCGCGAGCTGCTCAGTTGCGTGGTGGGCGGGATTGCGTCAACCGGATCGGCGCCGATTCGCGAAGAGCCGAGATGGCGACAAAGCTGACCGTCAGGGCCGCTGCCATGTAGTAGGCTGGCGCCATGGGGTCATGGAGCCGGTCGGTCAGCCACACGACGATAAATTGTGCACTGCCGCCAAACACCGCAATGGCCAGGGCATAAATAGTTGACATCGCTCCCGAACGTACCTTGGGAGGCAGCAGTTCGCACAGGGCCATGATCCCTACGCCCGCGTTCATCGCCAGCAAAAAGGTCAGATAAAAACTGGCCAGGACCAGAACCACGCCCAAACGCAGCTGGGAAAGCGCAAAATAGACCGGAATGGTGGAGACCAAGAGTAGGCCATTGCTCACCAGCATCACTGGCTTGCGCCCCTTGCGGTCCGAAATATACCCGCCAATGGGTGCGCCGCTGACACCGCCTAGGCCGATTGCCACGGTGGCTGCAAAGCTCCATTGGGCAGCCATGTGCAAGGTCGCCTGGGCATAGGTCGTCAGGGAGAGGATCACATAAGTGGCAATCGTGGCGCCGGCCATCAGCATCAGGCCGAACACAACGGTTGACCAATTCTCGCGTAAAGTCTCGGTAGGCAGCGCGACTGAGCCGTCAAGTGTTTCGGGCAGTGAGCGGCGTACCATGAGGCCAAACGGTATGATGGCTGCCCCGGCGAAGAATGCGACGCGCCAGCCCCAGGTGGCCAGTTCTGACGGTGTCAGCAGTGCTGCGAGCAAGGTGCCGACACCACCTGCCACCAGAGTTGCCACATATTGCGACGCCGACTGCAGCGAGCCGTAGAAGCCGCGCTGTGATGGGGGCGGGGCCTCGATCAGAAAGGCTGTGGTAGGCCCCACTTCGCCACCCAGCGCAAATCCTTGGATCAGTCGGAAGGTGATCAGAAGTACCGGCGCGGCAACGCCAATGGCGGCATAGGACGGGGTTAGTGTGACGCCGAGCATGCCCAGCCCCATCAGCGTGAAGGACAGGTACATTGCCGGTTTGCGACCCATCCGGTCGCCCAGGATACCAAGTACGACACCGCCAAGAGGGCGCGTTGCAAAGCCCGCACCGAAGGTGGCGAGTGAGGCCAGAAGGCTGGTTACGGGATCCTTCGCAGGAAAAAAGGTATCGCCGATATAGATGGCGAAGAAGGAATAGGTCAGAAAATCGTAAAATTCGAGCGCATTGCCCGCTACGACAGCGGCCACATGACGCTTGAGCGGCACGGTGCCGCTTTTCGTCATGAGCCGGAGCCTTCGAGAAAGCTGCGCAAAATATGCTCAGCCTCCTGAGGGCAGTCACGGTGAATTCCGTGGCCAGCTTCCTTGAGAATGTGAAGCTGACCTAGTCCGCCCGGAATCAGCTCCGCAATCTCGGTGCTGCAAACC